>NZ_JAWPON010000498.1:0-622 GCF_033344315.1 Vibrio sp. 2132-1
ATGAAGATCGTATTGGATGCGGTCTTTAACCATACTTCTGTGCATCACCCTTGGTTTGATATTCAGCAGAAAGGTAAAGGCGCATACGGGAATCCTCAATCCGATTTTCGCGACTATTACTTTTTTGATGGGGAGAGTAATCACTATATTGGCTGGAAAGGTATCGACAATCTGCCGGTATTGAATTTTGAGAATCACGAAGTCAGAGAATATATCTACCAAGGTGAGGCATCGGTTATCAAACATTGGCTGAAGCCGCCATATTCCGTGGATGGCTGGCGTTTTGATGTCATTCATATGCTAGGTGAAGGGGAGGGGGCGAAAAACAACGCTCACTACGTGAAAGCATTTCGCCAAGCGACCAAATCCGTTAATCCGAATGCTTATGTGTTAGGTGAGCATTTTTTTGAGGCGACTCAATGGCTGCAAGGGGAGCAAGAAGACGGCGCGATGAACTACTACGGGTTTGCCCACCCGGTTCGAGCGATTATCGCGCAGCAAGACATCACGTACGACCCAATCGATATAGATGGTTTTGAATTCAAAGCGTGGTTGGATGAATCCAGAGCAAAAGTTCCTTTTGCCAATCAGCTCTCACAACTCAATCAACTTGATAGCCATG
>NZ_JAWPON010000499.1:0-622 GCF_033344315.1 Vibrio sp. 2132-1
CTGGAAATGGTGTAGAGCCTAATGAGCGCCAAGTCCAGTTATCTATCCATAAACGGAATGGTCGGTTTGTCATGCCAGCTTGACCAATACCTCCACGCGCAACACGCTGTTCTTTCCACACATGCGAACCATGGCTCACGACAACATGTGACATGTACAGTTGCGGGTATTGCCAACCGCTGGTTTCTCGTTCATCGGTGGCGACGCGAAAATAGCTCCACTGCACGTTGTAAGTGCGACCTTGCTTATCTTGCAGCTTCGCAAAGTAGTTCCACCATTCATGTTGATATTCAGGATGGAAGCGAAAGTCTGAAGGCAATGAGACATGCTCGTCCGGTAAAACCGGCTCAAAAATGGTTTTATTTTCTCGCGTCAGTACCGAATTAATTTCGTTTTCTTGGGTAGCAGTAGGCTCTAGCCAAAACGTTGAATACAACGTCGCTCCAGTCAACATGGCAAAAACGACAACGATCAGCATCGAAGCAAAAACGCGCTTTTTAGAGTTTTGTTTTTCCACTACAACGCATCCCTCAACGACTTCATTGGCGTACTCTTAATCATTCGAATTACGGGTAACGCCCCGGCGATCATAATCGCGAGCATTGCCCAAGCGATAGTTTGT
>NZ_JAWPON010000500.1:0-622 GCF_033344315.1 Vibrio sp. 2132-1
CGTGACACATTCGTCGGTTTTGAAAGTGCTTCTTGGGGTCAAGTTCGTCTAGGTCGTGTTTTGACACCTATGTACGAATTGGTTGACTGGCCAGCATCTAACCCAGGTCTAGGCGATGTTTACGACTGGGGTGGTGCAATCGGTGGTGCTAAGTACCAAGACCGTCAATCAAACACCATTCGTTGGGACTCTCCAATGTACGCAGACAAGTTCTCTCTAGATATTGCAGCGGGTGCTGGTGATAAAGCGGGTCTAGGTGCTGGTAATGATTACTGGGGCGGCATCGCGGCTCACTACAAGTTAGGTCCACTACAATTGGATGCTGCTTACGAAGGTAACCGTAACATTGAATCTGAAGGTCAAACTTGGGAAAACAACACGTACCTAGTTGGTGTTCAAGGTTGGTTTGATAACGGTATTTCGTTCTTCGCTCAATACAAATACATGGAAGCGGACGCAAGCAACGGCGTGAACGAGAAGCAAGATGCAATGTCTGCAGGTCTGATGTACACGACAGGTGACTGGCAGTACAAGCTAGGTTACGCAGCGAACTTCGACCTAGAACGTGACGGTAAGACAATTAACGATACAGCAGACGATGTACTATCTGCACAAGTTATGT
>NZ_JAWPON010000501.1:0-622 GCF_033344315.1 Vibrio sp. 2132-1
TAATATTAGTGGTGGAAATTGAGCTTCGTGAAGTGAGCGCGTTTACCCAAGCTATCATCAATAAAAGTGGGGCAAAGGCAATTGTAACCCCACTCGACGGACAATAATGAAAACCAGGAAGCAACAGGGACAGCTTCGCTAGTCAATCAATCCATGCAATTTCGTTCAATTATTCGAATCGTCGGGCTTTTGCTCGCGCTTTTTAGTGTCACCATGTTGGCACCCGCACTGGTTGCGCTTCTTTATCGAGATGGCGCTGGTGTACCTTTTGTCACGACTTTTTTTGTGCTGCTTTTTTGTGGAGCGATGTGTTGGTTTCCTAACCGTCGGCATAAACATGAGCTCAAATCACGTGATGGCTTTCTTATCGTTGTTCTTTTCTGGACGGTTTTGGGCAGCGCGGGTTCGCTTCCATTTTTAATCGCAGATAATCCCAACATTTCTGTGACTGACGCTTTTTTTGAATCCTTCTCTGCTTTAACTACGACAGGGGCGACCGTTATTGTCGGACTTGACGAGTTACCTAAAGCGATTTTGTTCTACCGCCAATTTCTACAATGGTTTGGTGGAATGGGGATCATCGTACTCGCGGTCGCTATTTTGCCAGTGTTGGGCATCGGTG
>NZ_JAWPON010000502.1:0-622 GCF_033344315.1 Vibrio sp. 2132-1
ATGGTTAGGACCGAACCGCGGCCCAAATAAAATTGCTGATCACCGTTTTTAGTGGGGATCTGCATGATGATTTTTTTAGACATAGTTATTGTTACTTAAATAGGCGTTGATTTATTTTTCCCCTAAATCGGAAAGATGGTCTAACTCTCGATTCAGAAGTTCGTTATTGCCTACATTCAATTCGATAAATCGTTTTAATTGGCTAATGCTTTCAATGCCGATGTTGGTGATCTTGAGCCGTATTTGGTCTTGAGCGACGTCTACGATCTGTGCCGTTAACGTAATCTCTTGTTCAGACTGGTGGAACGAGAAACCGACATCAACCAAAAGTGCAGGATTCAATGTATCTAAGCCTTCGGCTTGTAAGAGCAAACCATGCAAGGAAAGATCTTGAATCGTAGCGTTAAGTCTCAAATCACGTTGTTCTAACTGAGCTGGAGCTTGGTAGATGATGCGTGAAAAGCGTCTTTTCTCCGTCATATTGCGCTCTCTAAGGCATTTAAACAGATTGAATAGTATATCAAGAAGAACAAAAAGTGTTCGAATGTTGTTTAAAAACTGTCGAGAACGCTACAGAGTTACGTAAGTGCACGGTCATGTTTTTCACTGACCCAATGACTCT
>NZ_JAWPON010000503.1:0-621 GCF_033344315.1 Vibrio sp. 2132-1
GTCGACGTTTGAGCCCTCTAATGCACCTGGAGTCAAGTTACCCAGCGTGCCAGAACCCGGAACGCCCATGATCGGCGCACCAGAGCTAAAGCTTTGTGTCCAAGCAGTGCCGCTCACTTTTGCTAGACCTTGCGTATTAGCAAAATCAGCCAGAACCACTTGGCCTTGAAGCTGTGATTGACCGTTAGTGTAAGTTGCGTAAACCATGCCGTTGTCTTCTACGCGCACGCCTGCAAGCTCACCAGATGTGTAACCGTTCGGGCTGTTTGTGCTCACGCCAAACGCAGCACCAAATTGCGTGCTGCCTTTTAGGTTGATATCAACGCTCATTGCGTTTGCGCCCGCAGCTGGGAATGCCACATTGAAAGAGCCTGTTGGCGCCGCTAACGTACCGTCTTTATTAAACGTCACAGGAATGGTTGAAACAGGAGTTTTACCACCGTCGACTTGCACGTTCACTTCCCATGCGTTGTCTGCCGTTTTAGTGAAGTACTGCGTCACGGTGTGAGAGTTGCCAAGTGAATCGTACACCTGTGTCGTGTAAGAAGAGTTGAACGAAGCTGGATCCGCTGGATCGAACGGCGTTACCGCTTTATCAATCGCTTTTGCACTTGCATCAAA
>NZ_JAWPON010000504.1:0-621 GCF_033344315.1 Vibrio sp. 2132-1
AAAGCGTTAATGACGGCGATGGGTATCGAATTCGAAGCATTTGACGAAGAATAATTGCTTACAAATTCATCCGCTTTAGAAGCTGCGCCGGGGGCAGTTTTTGGAGATATAAAAAATGGGACGTCAATGCGTCCCATTTTTGTGTTCAATGTGGCTGAGTAAATTACTCTGCCATGTAGTTTTCTGGCATCTCGATACGAGCAACACCGGAATCTACTGCCGCTTGAGCTACCGCTTTTGCTACGCGAGGTAGCAGACGTGGATCCATTGGCTTAGGAATGATGTAGTCGCTGCCAAATTCTAGCTTCTCAACACCTGCAGCTTTTAGTACCGATTCAGGTACAGGCTCTTTTGCCAATGCACGAATTGCGTCAACCGCCGCCAGCTTCATGTCATCATTGATTTCACTCGCACGTACATCTAACGCACCACGGAAAATGAAAGGGAAACACAACACGTTGTTCACTTGGTTTGGATAATCACTGCGACCAGTACCCATAATTAAGTCATCACGCACTGCGTGTGCTAGCTCAGGTTTAATTTCAGCATCTGGGTTTGAACAAGCAAACACAACTGGCTTGTCAGCCATGAGTTTCAACGCTTCTGGTGGCAATAGATTTG
>NZ_JAWPON010000505.1:0-621 GCF_033344315.1 Vibrio sp. 2132-1
ACTTGAAAGATCAGTTAAGTCGTAACTAATTCTTATGAAGAGAGCCCTAGGCTCTCTTTTTTTATGTGAAGCAAGCACAGCCAGAGCTCAGAACATGGTATATGCTTGTAATTAATGGATTATATGAGGACTGAGCGTTGCATCAATTAAGAGCAGGGATTAAGCGGATTATTTGGTTCTTATTCATTTTGTGGTGTGTATTTTCTGCAACTCTTTGGTTTCAAGCAAAGCAGACGATGCAAACGCTTTCCACATTGAATGAACTTGGCAGTAAAGTTGAGGAAGTACGTAACTTCTTTAATTTTGAGTTGCCGTATCGAGTTAAGCATGTCGATCAAGTCTCACTCAAACTTCAGCTTGTGTACGCGGTTCGTCTTCAATTAGAAAGTGAGGTCTCTGATGCGAATGGGCCAGACGTCACGCAATTGCTTTATTCAACTGACCGATTTTTGGAAAGTGCACGCGCTTTTATTGGTAGTGATGGTGAGTTGGTATCGTTGGCGGAGCAACTGCACACCAGCCGAGGTGCGGAAAACAACTCGCAGCAAATTGAAAACATGTATTACCGCTTGGGAGCCTTGGTTCTTGAATCGATTTTTAGCGATTCCAACACCAATACGG
>NZ_JAWPON010000506.1:0-621 GCF_033344315.1 Vibrio sp. 2132-1
AAACAGGCGATAGAAAAAAGTTTGGTCGGAAAAATGAAGGAGCTAGCTTTTAAGCCAGTGATTGCACCACAACAATGAAAACCAAGCCGGGCGCGTCAAGCCTTCTGGTTGATCGTGTTTTTAGCGCTTGGGTTGTGGGCGATGCACTTTTTTGCATAATCGGGCGACTCACAGAGGCTTAGCACGCCTCTGTCATCTCAAGCATTGATTCTTGTTGTTTGCGCAGCTCACCAGCATGAGAACAATGTTCGTAAAACGCGTACTGATTTTTACCCGTGTGTTTCGCGGCATACATCGCTTTGTCTGCGCAGCGGGTAAGCTCTGATAAATCGTTGGCGTCTTGTTTATAGATTGCGGCTCCTACGCTCATCGTCAGCTCATTATAGGTATCGTAGTTTTGATATCCCTTTGGGAACAAATTAACGATGCGATCCAAAATGCCATCTAGGTCTTGTTTACTGCGCACATCGTAAAGCATTAACACGAACTCATCGCCTGCGAAGCGCGCAATGGAGTAGTCATGTTTATCGGTTTTTCGGTCGCTGTTACGAATGCTTTTCTTCAATCGAGTTGCAAATGCTTTCAACACTTGGTCGCCAACATCGTGGCCATAGGTGTCGT
>NZ_JAWPON010000507.1:0-621 GCF_033344315.1 Vibrio sp. 2132-1
GCTATCACGGTCACGGTGCATGACGTGTTGCCAAATGGCGTATTGCGCATCAGTGGCGAAAAGTGGCTGCGCTTAAATCAAGGTGATGAATTTATCCGTTTGACGGGCATTGTTCGCGTCGATGACATCACTCGCAATAACCAAGTTTCTTCTCAACGAATTGCGGATGCTCGCATCACTTACGCTGGTCGTGGCGCATTGGCAGACAGCAACGCTGCTGGGTGGCTGACTCAGTTCTTTAACAGCCCATGGGTACCATTCTAATGAAGCCAATCAATACCTTTTTTTCGTCTTTCCTACTGGCATTGACCTTAGGGCTTCCTGCGACTTCACAGGCTGAAGTGGAAATTCCTATTATGGATTTGGTGGATGTTCGAGGCATCCGCGAAAACCAATTAGTCGGTTACGGTTTGGTGGTTGGTCTTGCCGGCCAAGGTGACCGCAACCAAGTAAAATTTACCTCACAATCCATCACCAACATGTTGCGCCAATTTGGTGTTCAGATTGATGACAGCATGGACCCTAAACTGCGTAACGTAGCATCGGTAAGTGTGACGGCATCGGTAGACCCTATGGCGGGGCCGGGCCAAACCTTAGATGTGGTCGTGTCATCCATTGGTG
>NZ_JAWPON010000050.1:0-2149 GCF_033344315.1 Vibrio sp. 2132-1
ACTGCACTTCACATTAAGTGACATTACGTTAAATCCCACTCTTCACATTAAGCGACATGTTACCACCTAACATGCCGAATTTATCTTTAAGTCTTTGAATTTATGTTGACCATGAAAGATTAAATGAGCTTAGATCTGAGTAGAAATACGGCTTTTCGCCGTATAGAAAGCGTTATGTGTTTTTCTTGCAAGCGCCATGATTAATCAAAACTTTTTTCTAGCCATGCGGCATGGGTGAATTAAAAAACGGTGCCTTAGAGCGTCAATTTGGCGCCTTATTTTTGCGATTTTAAGTGGTTGTAAGTTGCTGTTTTTAAGGTGTTTATTTTTCTTGAGAACTGGTTGGTAAATGTTAGTCTTCGACTCAAATAGAAAGAGGGCTAGAAAATGGATAAAACAGACCAGTTATATGTACAAGCAGACTTTTCACATCAAGACATGAGTGGTCAGTATTTTAAAAATTGCAAATTTTTCTGCTGTTCCTTTAAACGGGCAAACCTCCGCGATACACAATTTGTAGATTGTTCTTTCATTGAACGAGGAGAATTAGAGGGGTGTGATTTTTCTTACTCGGATCTTAGAGATGCATCTTTTAAAAACTGCAGTCTTTCAATGTCGTATTTCAAAGGTGCAAATTGTTTTGGTATCGAGTTCAGAGAATGCGATTTAAAGGGTGCCAATTTTTCTCAAGCTAGCTTCATGAATCAGGTATCGAACAGAATGTATTTTTGTTCAGCTTATATAACAGGTTGTAATCTTTCATACGCCAACTTTGAAAGGCAGTGTATCGAAAAGTGTGATTTGTTTGAGAATAGATGGATTGGCGCAAATCTGAGTGGTGCATCATTTAAAGAGTCTGATTTAAGTCGGGGAGTATTTTCTGAAGGGTGTTGGAGCCAGTGTAGGTTGCAAGGTTGTGATTTGAGCCACTCGGAGTTGTATGGTTTAGACCCTCGGAAAGTTGACCTTACAGGTGTAAAAATCTGTTCGTGGCAGCAAGAACAACTTTTAGAGCAATTAGGTTTAATAGTAGTTCCTGACTAAATTTGATGGTTTGAACACACACATAACAAACGCCTCAAGAGGGACTGTCAACGCGTGGCGTTTCCAGTCCCAATGAGCCGCTGTGGTTGCAGTTGTTGTGTTTGAGTTTAGTTGTTATGCGTTGCCAGCCCCTTAGGCGGGCGTTAGCCCTCAGGAGGAAAAATGAAAATATCCATTATGGCAGCAGTTTCTGAGAATGGAGTAATTGGCTCTGGATTGGATATACCTTGGCATGTACAAGGTGAGCAGCTCCTGTTCAAAGCTATGACTTACAATCATTGGCTTTTAGTCGGTCGTAAAACTTTCGACTCAATGGGTAAACTTCCCAATAGGAAATATGCTGTGGTTACTCGCTCAGAAATGGTCTCGAATGATCCAGATGTTATTTATTTCACCAGCATTGAATCGGCATTATCTTACTTAGACAATACGACAACACATGTCTTTGTTTCTGGTGGTGGTGAAATTTACAAAGCATTAATCGAACAAGCAGATGTTATCCATCTTTCAGTGATTCATAAGCACATCTCTGGCGACGTGTTTTTCCCTTCAGTTCCACAGAGTTTCAAACAAACATTTGAGCAAAGTTTCAGTTCAAATATTGATTACACGTACCAAATTTGGGCAAAGGGCTAACAAACTGTTTAAGAGGGATTCACAACGCGTGGCATTTTTACTATGCGTTGGTTTTAGTGGTTAAGGCGGTATGCGGAAGCTTCGGTATTGCGTTGCTCACCCCTTAACAGGGCGTTAGAGCACTCCTAGTAAAGTAACATAGAGTTAACAAAATAATGTTAGATAAATTAGTTGGTAAGGTTATTAATTTCAAAGCGGTCACTAAAACCAAGGTACAGTTTGAATTAAGTGAAAATAATTGTGTAATCGAACTTCAAGTATCTGATGCTTGGGTTATTAATCGTAATGATGAAGTTACTGTTGTCGGCGAGCGGGACTCAAAAACAGGTAAGTTTATTGCCTATGCTTACAATAACCACACAAAGGGAGTATTTGGTAAGTATGATGCCCAAGTAGTAGGTGGATGGTTGTTTGTTGTTATTGGGCTATTCTTTTTTTGGGCTATTTTTCCACTGTTCTTACATGTTCC
>NZ_JAWPON010000508.1:0-621 GCF_033344315.1 Vibrio sp. 2132-1
CGATGTCTTTTAATCGCTCAGGACACTTCACCGTTAAGTTGTCGAATTGCGCGAAAGCTTGCCAAAGGCCAAGTTGGATTAGGCGGTTTTCAACGATGTAGCCAAGTTGATCCAATGAAAGCTCATCAGAATGAAAACGAGTACGACACTCAGGATGCTCCCAAGTTTCCAGACGACGATAGGGACAGACGCGCATTGCTTCGATCGCCGACCAAGCATCTAATGATTCAAGTAATTTCACCGATTGATGTGAAATAGCAGAAACTCGCACGTCCAGAGCTTGAGCAGCATCGAATGCTTTAGGCTCCGCTCCTTCAACTACCACTACGCTTCTACCTTGCTTGGCAAATCCAACCGCGACAGCTGCCCCGACCATGCCGCCACCGATTACGGCGATGTCATACTTGTTCATTTTTAGCTCTTCATCATGCTGATTATTTGGCGTTTTTCAATTGTACGTTCCGAGGCTATTTTTACAAAATTGTTTAACAAAAAACCTTGCTGTATATAGGGCAAAAAACTAGATTTCATCAGGGTTTGCAGAGAATTCGTCAGATCACTAGTCAGGTGCTTTTTAAAGCAGTACAATACGCCGCTTACCGCCGTGATGGCGGCTATAAT
>NZ_JAWPON010000509.1:0-620 GCF_033344315.1 Vibrio sp. 2132-1
GGCTTGGTCAGCGAACTCAGGAGGCCCACAGCATCATAGTTGTAGACCGTGGTTCCTTCTGGCCCAGTGGAGCTGACAAGTCTTCCTCTGGCGTCATAGGTGAGGGTTTGGGTTACACCATTGACACCCTGAATGGTCCCGGCGCGACCGTTCGCGTCGTAGTCACCAAACTGCGTCACCTGCCCCAGCGCGTTCGTTGTCCGGATCAGGTTGCCGTGGTCATCGTAGTCAAATGTCGTAACATCGCTGACGTCGGTGCGCGGACCATCAACCGAGGCCAACAGGCTCGGCTTTCCTGTACCAACAGGGGCATAGGTGTAGGTCCATGTCCGGGAAGCGCCCGAGCTGCGATCAGTGACCTTGCGGCTTATCACCCGGAGATGAGTGTCGTAGGTGAGCTCAGTGATCCTGGTTGGTTCTGTGATTTTTGCCGGGAGCGACTTGGAAGGAAGCCAGTCGGTCGTAACCTTACCCCCGTCCTGGTCTATCTGGGTGGTTTCCAATCCCCGGTCGTTATGGGTGAACGTGCGCTTCTGCCCAGCGCGGTCAGTAATGCTGGAGACGAGGCCTTTGCTGTCGTAGACGTAGGTTTCCTTGCCGCCCACAAAGCCGGTACACGG
>NZ_JAWPON010000510.1:0-619 GCF_033344315.1 Vibrio sp. 2132-1
TTGCACCGTATCATCGGTACTACCGTCGTCCGTAATGACAATTTCGACGTTAGGGTATGCTTCTAAACTGGCATGAATTTCTTTCACTAACTTCCCGATATTTCCTTGTTCATTTTTTGCAGGAATAACGACTGATATACTCAGTAACATAGCTCTAACCTTATGTGAACTCTCGACCTTGAAAGTTCTGAATGACAAATCTTTTACTTGTTATAAAAATTCCGGTACCAAGCGACAAACTCGGCAATACCTTCTTCTACGGAAACTGACGGCCGATAACCAGTGGCTTGATAGAAAGCTGTTGTATCAGCATAGGTTTGGTATACATCTCCTGGCTGCATCTCTCGATAATTCTTCTTTGCTTCTATTCCGAGTTCATTTTCTATTGCTTTGATAAAATCCATCAAACAAATCGGTGAACCATAACCAATATTGTAAATAGAATAAGGAGCAGAACTATCCGCTGGAGTACTATTTTCAAACTGCCATCGCTGATTAATTCTTGGTATGACATCAGAAATTCTGACTATCCCTTCAACAATGTCATTAATATGGGTAAAGTCCCTCCACATATCACCATTATTATTAATATCAATAGACTGACCGTTAATTATTTTCT
>NZ_JAWPON010000511.1:0-618 GCF_033344315.1 Vibrio sp. 2132-1
TCTTCTTCTGCGTTCAAGTGGTAAAGGTTACCCATGAACTCATCAAAACCGTGGTTTGTTGGCAACATTTCATCTTTGTCACCAAGGTGGTTTTTACCAAATTGGCCTGTCGCGTAGCCCATATCTTTAAGTGCCGTCGCCATTGTAATGTCTTGCGGTTGAAGACCTTGTTCTGCACCCGGTAGGCCTACTTTCGTCAAACCGGTACGGATTGGCATTTGACCAGTAATGAAAGTACTACGGCCCGCAGTACAAGATTGCTGCGCGTAGTACGCAGTGAAAAGCGCACCTTCTTGCGCAATTCTGTCGATGTTTGGTGTGTTGTAGCCAAGCATGCCTTGGTTGTAATCAGTTATGTTACCGTAGCCGATGTCATCACCCATGATAACCAGCATGTTGGGTTTAGAAGCTGCTTGTGCGGCAATCGGAGCTGCCGTTGCAAGCATCGTGAGTACTAGAGTATTTTTGCGAAAGTTCACGTTTTTTATTCCTTCACGTTAAAAACTTCCTTTATGGTATGCCTGCTGAAAAAACGATTGAAGTTATACAAGATATAACAAATCTCATCTCAACTGGCATAGCATTGCAATACCAGGCGGGACAATGAGCAGGATCGGA
>NZ_JAWPON010000512.1:0-618 GCF_033344315.1 Vibrio sp. 2132-1
TTTGTCGTTTCACTTCCTGTTAAGCTGCAAAAGCAGTCAATGACCGCTCCATCAACTTAAACAGTGTGCGTTGCAGAGCTGCCGCATCATCAATGACAATGTTCTTTTGGAACAGTCCTGACACTGCGGTAGTCTCTACCCCTATGCCGATCACCTCAACATCGCTTCGTTCACAGAGGTCAATCACTGAGCGACATGCCGGGGCGCTTTGAGGCTGCCCGTCAGTCACTACGATCAACATTTTTCGCTCTTCACGGGTCTTGGTGAGTTCAAAAGCTGCATACCACATAGCTTCCGCCATAGGCGTACCGCCAGTTGCTTTGAACCCAAACCGACCGGCCCGATTCTGAACCGTATCTCCATGCTTCACGACACTGAACACTGGCTGGTTCCGGTTGCCACCAAAAAAGGTGACTGCCGGGTTTACGCCGGGTATTGCTTCCAGAGCCATCGAAATAGCCAAGGACGCTTCCCGCGCAATGTCTTGACGCTCCTTTCCATTGGCGGCCTTGTAGGCCATCGAGGAGCTCATATCAACCAGGATGTGAACCGCCGTATTAGGGCGTTTCTTGGCTTCTGGCTTGAGGAATACGCGGGTATCACCCGTCACTACACGAT
>NZ_JAWPON010000513.1:0-618 GCF_033344315.1 Vibrio sp. 2132-1
GTAATGTTTCAACAACGCCCTCAGCGCATCTTTTGGATCTCGCTACCTATTGCGGTGATTGGTTTAGCGTGCCTTTCATTGGCTGGAGGTTGGAAGCAGCCTGCGAGTCAACTCTGGTTTCTTGGAGCGGCGCTTATCTTGGCGCTACACTTTAATGTAAACAGTAAATATTCGCAGAAGTTGCCCGTTTTACTACTGACTTGTGTACAGCTGTTTTCGGCAGGCTGTCTAGGTCTGTTGGTGTCGTTCTTGATGGAATCACGACCAGAGCAGGTGGATTCATCCATTTGGTGGTGGTTTGCGCTCAGTACGTTGCTTGCGACGAGTTTGCGTTACGTTATGCAGACGATGGGGCAAAAGTTTGTCCAAGCAGGGAATGCGGCACTGATTATGATCTTAGAGCCGGTTTGGACGGTTGTTCTCAGCATTCTTTGGTATGGTGAAGTTCTGACGGCCAATAAACTTGTTGGTTGTCTGCTGATTCTCTTTTCTTTGGTGATTTACCGCACTGGAGGCAGATTCCGCTTCCCCAAGCGAGCGTAAATACACGCTCTAAAGATGAACGACGATGGCAAATACTGAACATCAAGAAACATTAGATTTTTTAGATAAGCTGAG
>NZ_JAWPON010000514.1:0-618 GCF_033344315.1 Vibrio sp. 2132-1
ATTCCACAAATAAGGCTCGGTAGTACCATGGCCGGCACCGATGTCTATCTGTTGGATCGGCTCGACCAAGTGGTGACGGAGATCGGCTTTAGTGAATACACCACTCAAGTCCGCGGTGACACGCTAAACATGTTCGTTTACACCATGTCACTGATGATCGGTACTGCAGGTCTGCCACACGTAATCATCCGTTTCTTCACTGTACCGAAGGTGCGTGATGCACGTACCTCTGCAGGTTGGGCACTTGTGTTCATCGCTATCCTATACACAACGGCTCCAGCAGTATCAGCAATGGCACGTCTAAACCTAATGGATACCGTTAACCCAGCTCCGGGCCAACACTTGGCTTATGACGAACGTCCTACTTGGTTCAAAAACTGGGAGAAAACGGGTCTGCTAGGCTTTGATGATAAGAACGGTGATGGCAACATCAACTACACATCAGATGCAGCAACTAACGAACTGAAAGTTGATAACGACATCATGGTACTGGCTAACCCTGAGATCGCGAAACTACCTAACTGGGTTATCGCACTGGTCGCAGCGGGTGGTCTAGCGGCGGCACTATCAACCGCAGCGGGTCTATTGCTGGCGATTTCGTCCGCGATTTCCCATGAC
>NZ_JAWPON010000515.1:0-617 GCF_033344315.1 Vibrio sp. 2132-1
CAACTGCATTCTGGTCTTCGCCTTCTGACGTTGATCGGCGTGATCAGCCGGCTAGTTGGTCTTCTCGGCACAGTATTGGGATAGATTGAGATGTTTAAAGGCATCGCGGTTTCAACTGGGAACATCACACCTAACGATTTGGCTGACGGCTTGGGTTTAGCCATGCGCACAACGGCCGCTGGCTTGATCATCGCCCTACCCGCTATTTCTGGCGCACAAATCATCGGTTTGTGGGCTGACCGCGTACTCGCCAAACTTGAGCATACTCTCAACTACGTGAATTTGTGGCTTGAAGGCATTTCCCTGCAGCACGTGTCTCCAGAAAAAACAAAAACAACGGTAAGTGTCACCAAAACGGCTGAGGCGAAAGCTTCATGATCAAAGTACCACAGGACAATAACCGCAACGGCTTAACACCAGATTTAACACCGCTGTTAGACATCATTTTTATTGTGATGGTTTTCTTGATGCTTACCGCCGCAGTCAAACTCGATTCATTAGATGTCGCGCTGCCAAGCACCGACTCTCAGGCCGTTGCAGAGGTCGATAAGCAGTCGATTACCGTTAATATCCTCAAGGATGAGCCTTATTGGGCGATCAACGGACAAACGTACATT
>NZ_JAWPON010000516.1:0-617 GCF_033344315.1 Vibrio sp. 2132-1
GACTTTCTCATTCGGAAACGAACAAGGACAAATGAATAATGAATAAGGTGAGTTTATTAGCAGCGTCAGTGGCTATCGCTCTTACAGGCTGTGGCGGTTCAGATAGCGGTTCAAGCAGTGCAAGCAACGGTGTTGTGATCACAGGTTTTGACGGCTACTTCAAAAATGCAGTTGTTTTTGAAGACACGAACAACAACGGTCAATGGGACACTCAAGAATCTATTCTTGGTCTGACCGATGAGAAAGGTCAGCTTACACTGGCCGCTAAACCAGAAAAAACCTTAGCACTGCAAACTCTCGTTCCAAACGGTGCGAAACAGAAACAACTTATCGCCTTGGATGCCAAGAAATACGCTGGCACCTACACCGTAGATATGGACCACCCAAGCCAAGCTATGGCGCACGAAATCGTATTCCGCGCACCATCATCGTCTAACGTGATCTCACCTATCACGGACCTTGTGGCGATTGAAATGGCAAAAGACCCTTCAATTACTGAAGAAGACGCGAAAGCAAACGTAAACAAAGCATTGGGAGGCTCAGAGGAAGCTCCGATTGATCTGTACAGTGACTTTGTTGAAGGTGCGACAAAAAACGCCGAACTACATAAAACCGCT
>NZ_JAWPON010000517.1:0-617 GCF_033344315.1 Vibrio sp. 2132-1
TGTCCACACACCGCTCTTCCATCATGTATCCGACCGCCCATCGGTAGATTCGCTCTTTCAGCAATTGACGAGTGCGTTTTTAACGCATGCAAAAGCTGAGTAATGAAAGGAGCGAGCCTCACCCTTCTCACCCTTGCTCCGAACAACTTCTAGCTATTGGATATAGTCATTTCGTTCGCTGCCTTTCTCCGAGAAGTACTCGATAAACTCAAACAGCATACCGTGGTCTTCTAGATAGTAGACGTTCTTTCTAAATGGGTGTTCGTCGCCTCGGTGGTCGAGCTCATAACCAGCTTTGCTTAGCCTTTCGATGAGGGCTTCTACATCCGGCACCACAATCCCTATGTGTTTAAAACCTGTGAAGTGTGATGTCCAATGAGTAGCGTCGCCTTTTCCTCCCGACGAGATGGCAATATAAGAATGATCATCACCTACGTGAAACCATTCAATTGGTCGGCCAAACCAATTATCTATTTTTCCGCCGCCGCGCACTTTCCATTCAGGGATAGCGGCGGTCAAAAATTGGGTCATCTTTTGTGCGTCAACGACTGAGATATTGGCGTGTTCTACATAACTGTTCATGTATGTTTCCCTTTGGGTTCTTGTTTTTGTCCTTA
>NZ_JAWPON010000051.1:0-2023 GCF_033344315.1 Vibrio sp. 2132-1
GAAGCTTCGTCTCTGTGGGGTCCGAGAACAGTAGTTCAACGAGAGCGCGGACAAGCCTTGTTCCTCGGCCTTTGTTCAACTGTGTCGGGTCAGCCAGAGACTGGTCTATTCCTCGCACTCCTGGATCAGTTTCATCTTCCCACCAGCCATCACCGCTTCCGAGCGCGACGTACGACTGAGCATAGCCGATCGGTTCCTCGCCCAGCATTGCGATGTACGGTGTTACGGACTCTTCCGCCATCGCTCTGGGCAGGTAGTGTTCCAGCACTTCATCAAGAGTCGGTCGCTCTTCGTCACCACCCCACCACTCAACGATGTGCGGCCGGTTGAGCCAATCATGGAGCATCGGCAGGTCGCGCTCGGTCATGAGGCGAAGAGTTATGGGGGGGGTGCTCGCGGCCTTGCGGCCCATGGCTCGCTGCTGTTCGGCAAAGCGGGCCTGTCGTATAGCGTTAGGGGTGGCCAGCAGGTTGCCGGTACGCTTGTCGTGTTGGTCTTTCATCTCAAACCCTCCATTAGAGCTAACAGTATCCCACCAGTTAGCGCTAACGCAAGCATTACATACTTAAATCTGGCCCCCGACTGCGCTGCTTCTGGGTCTGCTTCGCCAGCTCGGCGCGGGCCTCCTGCACCTGCGGCAGCTCCATCACTTTCTGTACCGTGCGCTTGATGTAATCGGCCTCATGGCCTGCCTTGCGCTCCATGATCGCGGGGCTGGCCTCGGCCATGGCCTTGCCGATCTCGTCCGGCTCCCGGCCCTTGCTGGCCAGCTTCATAGCCGCAATGAAGTCGCACTTGCTGAGGTCGTCACCGAAGCGTTTGACCAACCCGGCCATTTCGCTGCGGTAGTCGTCCACGGCGCTGCGGCGATACCGGCGCACACTCCGCGGGGCGGTGATCTCGGCCAGTCGTGCCGTCCGTTCCTGTTGGCGCTTAATGCTGTCCAGCACCTGCCCGGCCTGCTGCATCAGCTCCGGCCCTGCGGTGGCGGTCTTGCCCTTGGATTCACGCAGCAGCACCCACGGCTGATAACCGGTGCGGGTGGTGTGCTTGTCCTTGCGGTTGGTGAAGCCCGCCAAGCGACCATAGTGGCGGCTGTCGGCGCTGGCCGGGTCGGCGTCGTACTCGCGGGCCAGCTTCCGGGCGATTACGCCCCTGTGACCTGCTGGGGCGTCCTGAGCCACTTTTACCCATGCCTGATAGTTCTTGGGGCTGGTCTCCACGATCAGCGCCGGCTCCCGGCCCTCGGCTTTCATGTCATCCAAGTCGAACTCACTGAGATCGTCCACCAGCACCAAACCATGCCGCTCCTGCTCGGCGGGCCTGATATACACGTCATTGCCCTGGGCATTCATCCGCTTGAGCCATGGCGTGTTCTGGAGCACTTCGGCGGCTGACCATTCCCGGTTCATCATCTTGCCGCTGGCGGCATCCCGTATGCCGATGTCGTACCGGTCGCAGCCCATGGCCTTGAGCTGCCGGGCGATGGCTTGCGCGGTGCGGTCACCCTTTACTTGAGCTTGAAAACCAGCCATATACCCCCCTGTTGTTCGATGATTTGCGGCTCCAGCCAAAGCCATGATGCGATCAGCAGCGCCAGAATAGGCGTCACGGAAGCGATCAAGACCCCGGCCCACAACTTCCATGTCCAGCCACGGGCGGCGCTCCGGGCGCTCTGCGCGGCGCTGCTCACCTCGGCGGCTACCTCCCGCAACTCCTTGGCCAGCTCCACCCATGCCGCCCCTGTCTGGCGTTGGGCTTTCAGCCACTCCGCTGCCTGCGCCTCGCTGGCCTGCTGAGTCTGGCTCATGACCTGCCGGGCCTCGTCGGCCAGTGTCGCCATGCTCTGGGCCAGCGGTTCGAGCTGCTCCGCTAACTCGTTGATGCCTCTGGATTTCTTCACTCTGTCGATTGCGTTCATGGTCTATTGCCTCCCGGTATTCCTGTAAGTCGATGATCTGGGCGTTGGCGGTGTCGATGTTCAGGGCCACGTCTGCCCGGTCGGTGCGGATGCCCCGGCCTT
>NZ_JAWPON010000518.1:0-616 GCF_033344315.1 Vibrio sp. 2132-1
CGACTCTCGCAACGTGTGACGGAAGCGGTCGAGACTTATCGAGCGCAGACGTCAACGCAAGATCGTCAAGAATATCTTGCGAGCGTAAGTGGGCTCGAAGAAGTGCTGATTGGCCGAAGCCGAGTCATGCAGCAATTGCGTGAACAAGTTGCAAAGCTAGCGCGTATTGATACCAACGTCATTATTTATGGTGAAACTGGCTGTGGTAAAGAGCTGGTGGCTACCAGTCTGCATAAAGAAAGCCAACGAAAATTACATCGTTTTGTGCCAATAAATTGTGGCGCGATTCCCGAAAATCTGTTCGAAAGTGAGCTGTTTGGTCACGAGCCCGGCGCTTTTACCGGAGCAAGTAAACGACGGATTGGCAAACTCGAATACGCCGACAAAGGCACGCTGTTTTTTGATGAAATCGAGAGTATGCCGCTTTCAATGCAAGTGAAAGTGCTGCGCTCATTGCAAGAACATACTGTCGAGCGAGTTGGTGGTAACCAGCAGATCAATGTGGATTTGCGAGTGATCGCTGCCGCGAAAGAAGATCTCAACGATCATGAAGAGTTCCGCCAAGATTTGTATTATCGACTTAATGTTGCACAGATCTACTTACCGCCGCTTAGGG
>NZ_JAWPON010000519.1:0-616 GCF_033344315.1 Vibrio sp. 2132-1
CTGGGATAAATATGCAACAAGATTTAGCTTGAGAGCAGTAGATAAATGAATTTTGATAGAGATCAATAGACTACGCCTATGAACAAAATTGCTAATTTCCATTTAGTAAAATCAAGAAAGTAGACGACACTTATCTTAAGGCCGCAATAAAATGCCGCTAAGGAGATAAGAATGCATTCATTAAAAGTAAAAGATTACATGACGTTGCAAGCGGTGACTTTCACTAAAGACATGTCACTCACAGCCGCTTTGAACAAAGTGATGCAGAGCGTGACGCTTGGTGGTCCAGTCATTGATGAAAACGAAAAAGTAGTGGGGTTCTTATCTGAACAAGATTTGTTAGATAAGTTGGTGAAAGCCAGCTACCACTGCCAAGATACACATACTGTGCAAGAGTGTATGCATGAAGATGTGTTGTCCGTCTCGCCAGAAATGTCGGTCATTGAATTGGCGGATATGATGAAAGTCGGTAAGCCAAAAATGTACCCAGTAGTTGACGACCGAGGAAAGCTTGTTGGCATCATCACTCGCCGTGATGTTCTGCGCGCTATTGGGATGACGTTAAACGAATGCTTTAAACATCCAGTTTGATGACGACATCGACATGACTACTTCG
>NZ_JAWPON010000520.1:0-616 GCF_033344315.1 Vibrio sp. 2132-1
TCAGCGCTCCCCATTAACTGATTGCATGTCGTCATTGACTGGCGATGGGAATGATCTTGCACTGCATTATGGCGGCATGTATGCATCTCCAACACGAAGTAAAGGTGCATTGAAGAGCATTTTGGAATGTTTGTCTGGTTGCCAAATTCGTATTCACGAGTTTCAAGGTCAATGGATGCGACTGTCTAAATCTGAACAAACACGTTTGGGATCGAAAAGTATGCCCGAAGGCCAGTTTGCACAACTCGGTGCTGGTGCGTCACTAGGAAAAAGAGCCTGGAATATCAATGCAAGTACAACAATTGAGTTTCTCCCAAAGGAAAGAAAGCAAGTCAAAAATCTGTTACCCAAGACCAATACATTGAAAACGATAAAACAGGTAGCAGGTGACTTCATTGGCAAACACAAGCACGTTAAATGGCAACTCACGACTAAACATAGTCTATTGCCTCAAGTTCAAATATCTAAGCAACAAGGTCAGTTAGGTGTCGGCTCTGTACTGAAAAAACATGAACGTACGGAAGATCGCAACATAACAATTACGGTTTAAAGGAAACATAATGGCTTCATTATCACTTTCAGCGTTGGTCGAAAGATTGTCTCCGCAAGCGAAGGA
>NZ_JAWPON010000521.1:0-615 GCF_033344315.1 Vibrio sp. 2132-1
TTTTTACTGTTATTTTCACTTCAAACTTTTATTTTTGAAGATTTAATTAACATACCCGTATCAGTTGTTTCTTCCGCTCAATCGTTATACCAGATTATGGCTGTCGGCGTATTAGCATCTGTAGTAACCGTGCCATTTAATGCGCAAATTAATGCCAATGAAGATTTAGGTATTGATGCTGTGTTTAGTGTTTTTGAATCACTGCTTAAGTTGATTTCGGCATTTTTGATTATCCTCTTTGAAAATCAACTAGTCGCTCTGGGAACGTTGTTTGTCTCAGTTTCTTGGACAATGCTTATTGTGAAGGTGGTTTACTGTCGGATTAAATATGAAGAATGTAACCTTCTAAACTTCAAATTAGATATTGCCTTATTTAAAGAAATGATTGGCTTCACTAGTTGGAACTCGTTTGGCGCCATTTGTGGCGTTGCTAGAGTTCAAGGCTTAGCTGTTGTGCTTAATCATTTCTTTGGCGTTTATATCAATGCTGTTTATGCCACTGCTGTTCAAGTAAATGGAAAGCTAAAGGAATTTAGCATTAACATCATGAAAGCATTCAATCCACGAATAGTAAAGGCAGAAAGCAAGGGTAATAGGGAGGAAATGCTCCACTTA
>NZ_JAWPON010000522.1:0-615 GCF_033344315.1 Vibrio sp. 2132-1
CGTATGGCGTTAGTTAACCTAGAAGCAGAAGCTGCACCTGCAGGTATGATGCCTGTGGTTCTTGGTTCTGGTTGGCCGGGCGTACTGCTGCATGAAGCGGTAGGTCACGGTTTAGAAGGGGACTTCAACCGCAAAGAGTCGTCGGTATTCTCTGGCAAAATGGGTCAGCAGGTGACGTCATCGCTATGTACGATTGTGGATGATGGTACGCTGAAAGATCTACGTGGTTCACTCAATGTGGACGACGAAGGTGTGAATGGTCAGCACAACACGCTGATCGAAAATGGCGTATTGAAAGGCTACATGCAAGACAAGCTGAACGCGCGCCTAATGGGGGTAAACCCAACGGGTAACGGTCGCCGCGAATCTTACGCGCACTTACCGATGCCACGCATGACCAATACCTACATGCTGCCAGGTGAACACACACCAGAAGAAATCATCTCGACCGTGAAGAAAGGCATCTACGCGCCTAACTTCGGTGGTGGTCAGGTGGATATCACCTCAGGTAAGTTCGTGTTCTCTGCATCAGAAGCGTATTTGATTGAGGATGGTAAAGTGACTCGTCCCGTCAAAGGGGCAACTCTAATCGGTTCAGGCATTGAAGCGATGCAG
>NZ_JAWPON010000523.1:0-615 GCF_033344315.1 Vibrio sp. 2132-1
AAACGACAACCCATTCTCAGGAGTGCGTTTGGTCGACCGTTATCCTGGTGGCTTTGCTTACATTCCTGATTCTACCGAGATGGTAAATAGCGGCCCTGATGGCGTATTTGATACCTCAGACGATATTCAAATCACGGTCGAGCCGACCAAGACAAACCAGCTGTTCTTCGATGTTGGTGACATGAATATCTATGGTAAAGGCGATTCTCAAACTGCGGATGCTGTGCGCATTCGTTACCTAATGCGCGTCAGTGTCGGTGCTACCTTTGGTGTCTACACCAACACTGCATGGGCAGAAGCGCCACCAGCTGAAAGCTTCTCGGCACAGAACACCAGCACTAACTACGTGGTGAAATCGAACCTAGCGAGCGCAACCGTCGAAGTGATGCCAGACAAAGTATTCGATACCGCTTCTATCATCGGAAAGGTGTTCGAAGACCACAATGGTGATGGTTTCCAAGCAGATGCAACCGCGGACGATGTTCTCATCGACATTGACCTTGCGCTAGGTGATTACGTTCCGAACTCGACCTTCATTATCCAAGATGGCGTAGAAACTCAGCTCAAAGATGTGACGGGTAAACAGCAAGGTCAACCTGTAGTGATGTCGAGAAT
>NZ_JAWPON010000524.1:0-615 GCF_033344315.1 Vibrio sp. 2132-1
GTGTTGGCATAAGCTACTAATGCCTAAGCACTTGTTCTCTAAAGAGGAAGCATACAATGACAAACGATGTTAACACTTGCGTAATCATCGCTGGCGCAACTGGGTTAGTCGGCAGCAAAGTGGTCGAAAACCTCATTGCTCAGTCAGGTATTTCTCATTTGTACTCCCTCTCCAGACGCCCACTTAAAGACATTTATGACCCAACAAACAAGATCATTCCAATCATTGATGCAGAGCTCACTATTCATCAATGGAATGAAAATCAAACAACGCCCGATATAGGTTTCATTTGTTTGGGCACGACTCTCAAGCAAGCAGGCAGTAAAGAAAACCTACGTAAAGTCGATGTCGAACTGGTCACTTCGGTCGCACAGCAAATGAAAATGGTCGGCGTAAAACGCCTTGCGGTGGTGTCTAGTTTAGGTGCCAACCGTTCCTCTCCTTCTCACTATCTTGCTTGCAAAGGACAAATGGAGCAGAACATTGAAAAAATGGGATTTGATGAAGTGGTGTTTGTGCGTCCAGGCCCTTTAATTGGTGAACGCGATCACCCGCGAAGTGATGAAAAGCTTGTTCAAGCTTTATTCAAAGTCATTCGCCCACTTATGATAGGGA
>NZ_JAWPON010000525.1:0-615 GCF_033344315.1 Vibrio sp. 2132-1
ATAAGTCTTAGCAGCCTTTACATAAGCTATATCAACAAAGGGTTTAACGAAACCCCCTAGACAAACAAAACACAAAATTCGAAGTTTTATTCGGCACCAAACAAAGCACTGATTTTTGATGCTAATTTGTAAGTTATTACGTAATTAAATTACATTAAATTTTGCAATGAAATATGATTTAAAACAGGTGTATGAATATAAAGGCAAGCGAGAAAACCTTGTACTCATAAGGTCTAGCGTAAGGAATTTAAACGGAGGTTAAACACAATGCGCAGCCAATTGTGTAAAATGAACATTGTGAAATTTCACAATTTTATGAAAGCTTCACGAAAATAAAGCTGTGAAATTTTACAAGTCAAAGTTCACCGACAGAATAAAATACTAGAAAGCGCACCGTTTCCAGTGCGCTTTTAGAGAAATAGTGAGGAAGTAAAGGCTAATACTAATAGCTAAAGCAGTTCGGAAACCACATCTGCAAGTTGGTTAAAAGTGTTTGTTCTTGATGAACTAGGGCGCCAAACCAAACCAATTTCGCGATACGCTTGCTGGCCAGGAGGGTCGATCACCACCAAATTTTGGTTGTGTAACAAGCCGTGTTCGATTGCCATTTGAGGA
>NZ_JAWPON010000526.1:0-615 GCF_033344315.1 Vibrio sp. 2132-1
GAGCTGAACACACTTTACCTTGTTGATTCAGGCGGTCAGTATCTAGATGGCACAACCGACATTACACGCACCATCGCGATTGGTCAGCCATCAGCAGAAATGATCAAGCAGTTCACTCTCGCGCTGAAAGGTCATATCGGTGTAGCACGTGCCCGCTTCCCGAAAGGCACTCGCGGTTACCAAATCGATACATTGGCTCGCCAACATCTTTGGGCGGAAGGTTATGACTACGACCATGGCACTGGCCACGGTGTAGGTCACTTCCTAAGTGTGCATGAAGGTCCGGCAAGCATCTCGAAGAAACAAATTGATGTGCCGCTAACTGAAGGCATGGTGCTATCAAATGAGCCTGGTTACTACCGTGCAGATGCGTTCGGTATCCGAATCGAGAACCTAGAGCTCATAGTTGAAACACCGACTAACGGTGACTTCCCTGTTCTATCATTCGAATCATTGACGCGTTGTCCAATCGATAAACGCAATATCAATGTCGATATGCTGACTCGTCCAGAACTTGCTTGGTTGAACGACTACCATCAAAAAGTATGGGAACAAATCAGCCCGCTTGTTGAAGGCGAAGTAAAAGAATGGCTACGCGAAGCAACTCTGCCGTTG
>NZ_JAWPON010000527.1:0-614 GCF_033344315.1 Vibrio sp. 2132-1
AGAAGCCGGCGTTTTAGAAGCCATTCTTGAAGTAGAAGGTGCAACAGTACTTTCAAAGCAACTTCTTGCTAAATTGAAAGCCGGCGCTGTTGCGGGCGAGCCAACCGCAGACAAAACAGAAGCAACAGAAGCTTCCCCAGATAAGCGTCACAAAGCGACACTGACTGAAGAAAGCAATGATGCACTTAGCCCTGCCGTTCGTCGTCTACTTGCGGAACATGGTCTAGAAGCACACCAAGTTAAAGGTACTGGTGTTGGCGGTCGTATTACTCGTGAAGATATCGAAGCGCATCTAGCAAACGCTAAAGCGGCTCCAAAAGCTGATGCTCCAGCAGTTGAAGCACCAACAACCGCTCGTAGTGAGAAGCGTGTGCCAATGACTCGCTTACGTAAGACGGTTGCAAACCGCCTGTTGGAAGCAAAAAACAGCACCGCAATGCTAACGACGTTTAACGAAGTGAACATGAAGCCAATCATGGATCTTCGTAAGCAATACAAAGACCAGTTCGAAGAGCGTCACGGTATTCGTCTTGGCTTCATGTCTTTCTATGTGAAAGCAGTGACAGAAGCACTAAAACGTTACCCAGAAGTAAATGCATCAATCGATGGTGATG
>NZ_JAWPON010000052.1:0-1896 GCF_033344315.1 Vibrio sp. 2132-1
ACAGATTTCGCTTGGGAAAAAAGTTAACGAAGCTTTTGACTTGGTGACACAGAGCAAAGTGCTCTAACAAAGCATTTAAGAGTGATTCGCAACGCGTGACTCTGTAACGAAAATCACCTCCCCCTATTGATTAATGTATACCAATTTCATAGAACCACTTGAAGATGTATACATTAATCAGAATCCAAATTTATGCCTGAGCCACACTCAAAATCGGTGTCTATTATTCCTATTATGTTAAACGGGCGAGTTAGCTATCAAAAACAGCCCTTAGAACGCCATCAGAGGCTCTAGGCACGTTTTTAAGCACTTACTATGCCCTACTGACCCAGAAATCGGGCTGAAAGTTTGTGACGCTTTTCAGGCGATTTACAGGGCAAAGATGGCGCTGTTCGTTTGAAACAAAAAACGCCCTCTAAGGGGCGTTTTTCTAGGTTTTATCAAAAAATTAAGTAATTTAAAGATGCAACATTGGGTTCATCTGTTGGTGCAAGATCCGGATAACAAAGATATCGAACTCTCGAACTCGATAAAAAATGGCGTGTTTCTGATGATCATGACGACGTACGCCAGAACGAAGTTCGGAACAATCTCGACCAATGAATGGTGCCTCTGACAGAGTTTGTAAACATTGTTCCATTTCATCGGTGTAGTTGTCGGCTTGCTCTGCGCCAAAATTTAAAAAGGTATATTCGTAGATATCCCCAAAATCGTCTGCTGCTTTTTGGGAAAGTTTATACATGCAGCTTGGCCTTTCTTCTTGCTGCCACTTCTTTTAATGACAAGGAACACTCTCCGCTCGCCTCACCCTCATCGAGCGCTTTTCGCAGTAAGTCTTGTTGATTCTCTTGTTGTTCGAGTAGTCGCAATGCACTTCTCATCACTTCACTTGTTGAGCCGTAACGACCTGTTGCGATCATTCTTTCGATAAAACAATCAAGAGATTCTCCGATTGTGACGCTTGTTGTTCTAGCCATAAAATCACCATTTGTTAATTATTAACACACCTAGTATACCTCTTCATTTTCTCTTTTTCTCTAATTGCTTATCACACCATGCCATGAGCTGTTCGGCTTTCAATGTTATTACCCCCAGAGCCAACATACCCAAGATGTAACTCCACCCCAAAGCATTCCCCCAACCCGGTATGTTGTCACTCACCACAATGAAAACAGCGCAAAATGATAATGCTGTAAAAATAACTCGAATAAACATAACAGCCTCTTTCTCATAGATTCTTTTATCCACCTTACCATCAGCGTTTTGTTTCCTAAGTTTGGCTCTTGATCATGCAGCTCAAAAACGCCTAGCGTTCAAAATGCACATCACCGGCCCAGGATAAACTTGCAGTTTATCTTGGGCTAGTGATGCGACAAGCGCAGCGCGTCAGTTCGTGAGGGGCTACTGCCCCTAACCCCGTCAAATTCACTCAAAGCACCGCCCTGTTGCTACGCAATTCAGGCGGTACTTTTCGCAAATTTCGCGAGCCTACTCGCGCTATGTAGAAATTAAAATTTCCACATAGCGCGAGGATTTATCTAGCCAAAACGAATTTCACGCAACAAAGAAGCTGCAACATTAACTCTGTTGACAATGCTTAACCAGTTTCATAACCTCAAGACTTACCTTACTGCAAAAGCAGGACCCTGACCGCATAGCCGATTCGGCTGGTCTACGTTGCATTCAGAGCACCGTCCGGTCAGAGAACCGAGTTAATTTTGCTCTAAGTCTGTGGAGTGTACGGCTTAGTTAACTCCGTACTCGCTGGTAATAATTGTTGAGCCAGTGACGCATCTCAAAGTAGCGAAATCATAAATCAACAACGCACTCCATCTGCGGAAATGGACGTTTTAGGTGTGAACAGTCAGCCTACTTTTTCGTTAAAAAGTCAAAATG
>NZ_JAWPON010000528.1:0-614 GCF_033344315.1 Vibrio sp. 2132-1
ACCACGACCTGTGGCGATCATATCGACCAACACACTGCCTTGCTCACCTTGAAACTCGCTTGGGATAAGAGAATCACTGACTTTCGAGTGCAGAAGATTTACGTTAAAGCCATCATACGCCAGCGTTACGCTGCCGCATCCGTCAACGCCTGATGGAAGCACATGCGCACTGGCTTGAACAGAGTTCGGCTCACCAAACAACTCAATCGCAGAACCCACGCAGTAATAACCGATGTCCATGATGGAGCCATTGGAAAACGCAGGATTGAATGTGTTTGGATTTTCTCCATTTAGATATTTTTGGTATCTCGATGAATACTGGCAATAGCTAATCGTCGCATGTCGTAACGGAGCGATAGACGGTAAGCTCTCTTTCAATACTTGGAAGTTTGGTGTGTAAGGCGACATAAACGCTTCAAACAACACAACGTTGTTTTCCTCAGCACAGGCAAACATCTGTTGTGCCAATGCGTAGTTCGAAGCCATTGGCTTTTCACAAATGACGTGTTTGCCCGCTTTTAACATTTGAATAGCTTGAGGAGCATGAAGCGAATTTGGACTGGCGATGTACACCGCATCAATGTCTGCATCCTGACCTAATGTTTCTAGGCTGT
>NZ_JAWPON010000529.1:0-614 GCF_033344315.1 Vibrio sp. 2132-1
CTTGATCGAATACCATAACGAGACGCTAAAAAGCAGCGAAGACCCTGTGCTGTTCATGGATGACGTTCATCCTACGCAGTCAAAAAAACTCAGTGAGGGCTGGATACGAAAGGGCCAAGACAAAGTGATTGAGACAACAGGCAGTCGAACTCGTCTTAATATTATCGGTGCGTTACCGCTTCAAAATATTGGCGCAACGGTGACAGACACGTATGACACGATCAACAGCGAGAGCATTGTTCGCTTCTTCTGGAAGCTCAAAAAGGAGCATTATCCGTTGGAGCAAAAAGTTCACCTAGTGCTTGATGGTGCCGCCTATCATCAGTCAGAGTTGGTGAAAAATGCGGCAAAAGTGCTCAATATCGAGCTTCATTACTTACCGCCTTACAGTCCAAATTTAAATCCAATAGAGCGGCTTTGGAAAGTGATGAATGAGCATGTGAGGAACAATATTTACTTCTCCTCGAAGGCTGAATTTACAACGGCTATTAATGAATTTTTCAATGTAACGTTGCCAGAAGTTGCAGGCTCACTGGTATCCCGAATTACGGATAATTTTCAGATTTTGAAACCTGCATCTTCAAGTTGAGCGAGTATATAATCGGACGAGAAGG
>NZ_JAWPON010000530.1:0-614 GCF_033344315.1 Vibrio sp. 2132-1
TTAGGTAAGCTATCGGATAAAAGTTGTCCTTTGTCCGTAGGCTTTAATCCATACCTCGTTCGCACAAATAGTGGGTCGTTAAAATGCTCACGTAGACGTGCCATAGCCCGGCTGACAGCAGGTTGAGTGATGTTGAGCCTCTTGGCTGCGGCGACTGTTTTCTTCTCTTCCGATACTACTCTAAAAATCTTTAGCAGATTCAAATCTAAATTATGTAACGGCTTTTTGTTTTTATCTTTATTTTTCATTCGATTACGTTCTGGTGGTGTAGGCGTATCCGTGTTTGCATAAATTAACTTATACCAAAATTGGTATATTACCAATAATAAATGGTCAATTTATCTCCTTATCTATGAACCTTATGATGATGGTGGGTTTGAGATATGAACAAAGAATAATCGGTTCAACACTAATCTAGACTTGAAAAGACTTGTTCTCATTTGAGCAACACCATCTAATAAGATAAGGATTACTTCCATATGAAAAAGCGCATTTTAGCAGTAGCAGTGACGAGTATGCTTCTGTCTGCCTCTGTCTTTGCACAAGAAACGGTGGTTCCAAGCCGCGTGGGTGATTTGAAATTTGAATCAGATTTTCCGACACAAGAAACAATG
>NZ_JAWPON010000531.1:0-614 GCF_033344315.1 Vibrio sp. 2132-1
CCCGCACCGACGGCGACTAAAAACAGAGCAAACGCGCCAATGATCGGCCAACTACTTTGAGCAGGAACGTAATAGGTTCCAGGTTTATTACTCATCAGTTCTCTCCTTACAGACACTATTTGGCCTGTATCTCACTCCTTGAGAGGCTAACTGCCTGTGGGAGGAGGAAGTTTGTAGAGTGTATAAGACAGCGTTAATGTATGTATTGAGTCCGGCAAATCGGGCTCAATATAGAAAATCAATGGCATCTGAGCGTGCTGCTTTCCATCCAGCGGCTGTTGCGTAAAACAAAAGCACTCTATTTTGTTGAAGTAAGCTGCACCGTTGCCGGGAGAAACGGAAGGCACCGCCTGCCCCACGAGCCTTTGTCCACTTTCGTTAAATGCCAAGTATTCAGTTTGCACGACTTCACCTGGATGAACATTCATCGAAATGACTTTCGGCTTAAACTCCCACGGCATATCTGGGTTGACGTGTGCCATAAACTCCACACGAATCGTCCGGCTCAAATCGGGTTGCATCCCCGTAGGTTGAATCGCTGCAACATCACTGGTTTTACCGTTGATGCCTAACGCATCACACATCACGTCATAGAGCGGCACGAGCGCAAAACC
>NZ_JAWPON010000532.1:0-614 GCF_033344315.1 Vibrio sp. 2132-1
GGCGTTCGCAGCAACACGCATATTTGCAACGCTAAAGACATCGAAGTCAGTGAAGATGTACGTAAAGAGCAACTAGGGTGGTTGAGTTGCGTCAGCCGCGCGATTCTCAAGCAGAACATTATTACGTATAGCCAACCGATTGTGCACGCTTACAGTCATCTTCCTGCCAGCCAAGAATGTCTGGTGCGGATTTTAGAAGAAGACGGAACAGTGATTGCTCCAGGGCGATTTTTACCGATCATCTCAGACACGCATTTGTACACCAGATTGAGTCGTCACATGATCCGCTCGACGCTGCATTACATGCGAGATAAGAAAGGGGATTTCTCGATTAACCGGTCTCCGCAAGATTTGTGGAGCGACAAAACGTTGATGTTGCTGGAGCATGAAATCAGCCAGTTGAATGACCCGACGCGGATAGGGCTGGAAGTACTGGAGTCTGAACAGATTAAAGATTACGGTCGTATGATAGAAGTGTGCAGCCATTTCAGAAAACTGGGTGCGCGTATTATCGTGGACGATTTTGGTTCTGGATACTCCAATATTGATGAGATCTTAAAGCTAGAGCCGGAAGTGATAAAGCTGGATGGCAGCTTGATTCGAGACATCGATAA
>NZ_JAWPON010000533.1:0-613 GCF_033344315.1 Vibrio sp. 2132-1
CGCAATGGCGGCAATTTTTAACACTTTCATTAAGGTTCAGCATTTATCACTTAACATTAACCGCATCGTAGCACATATGTGTAACTCGCCAAGGCGTCTCCTCGACAATTTGTGCGTTATACCTAAATGATTTTGAGATGAATGAGTTAACGACTCATTGTGAGTTGGACTTAGGTTGAGAGCGTGTGCCGAACTACCGAATTGGTGGATTTCTTCTACGCCCTAAAAACAAAAACGGAGCCAATGGCTCCGTTTTCTATGAATGTGCTGCGCGGTTTATTTGTCAGAGTCTGCGAACTTTTCGAGACCTAAAACTAACGCGATAGCAACCAGCATCATTACGACTGCAATCACTAACTGCGATGGTTGAGAGGTAATGTGTTCAAATTCAAATGGAGACAAGTTGTGTTGTAGTAACGGTACTTGTTCGCCTTTCGAGTTCGTACGCCATGTTAGGGTTTCTTTCCAAGGCCAGATTTTAGGTAGTGTACCGATCATCAAACCAGTTAAGAACATCAGCGTGAAGTCGCGGAACTTGCGTAGTAACCACGAGAGCAGATGAGAGAAAGAAAGTAGGCCAATCACGCAGCCCGATAAAAACAGCGCCAACGTA
>NZ_JAWPON010000534.1:0-613 GCF_033344315.1 Vibrio sp. 2132-1
GAATTACGTAAAGGCCTTACCATGATGCAAAAAATTCTACGGGTCATTGCCGTTAGCGCGGTCTTTTGGGTTCGTTCGGTATCGGCTGACCCTGGGTGCCAGAATGCGGAAGTAATCGGCGGAAAACTGATTACTGACATCTGCTGGAGCTGTATTTTTCCCATCAAAGTAGCAGGGGTTCCTATAAGTGGTGGAGGCGGATCATTCCCGAGTGAAGCCGTAAGCAACCCTCTGTGTATGTGCGAGGATAATCTAGGGGTCCCTCGGCCTGGAGTCACCACTTCTATGTGGGAGCCAGCACGGCTTGTTGAATTTCAGAGAGTGCCTGGCTGCTCATCTGTCTTGAATGGTGTCAGGTTCCCGTTTGATAGGACTAACCAAGGGCATCATGGCATGGGAGACATGGATGGTGGTGATGGTTCTTTTATGCACTATCACTACTATGCGTTTCCTCTGTTGGTGATGCTCGATTTATTTATTAAGCAGACCTGTAATGCTGATGGGTATATGGATCTCGACATCATGTACATGTCGGAGCTCGACCCGACCTGGAACAATGATGAGCTCGCTTTTTTTACCAATCCAGAGGCGGCGGCAGTAGCAAACCCAATTG
>NZ_JAWPON010000535.1:0-612 GCF_033344315.1 Vibrio sp. 2132-1
TGGCGTTATCAACAAAATGTCTTTGGAGCAGTTTAATCTCGTCATGAATGTCAATGTCACGGGAACATTTCTGTGTGGGCGTGAGGCTGCTGTAAAAATGATTGAAAGTGGCTCACAAGGGGTCATCATCAATATCTCCAGCGTTGCGAGAGCCGGGAATATTGGTCAAACCAACTATTCCGCCTCCAAAGCGGCGGTCGCTACCATGGCAACAACGTGGGCACGCGAGCTTGCAAGGTACGGCATTCGAGCCGCTGCGATTGCGCCAGGGGTTGTACATACGGCGATGGCTGATCAAATGAAACCAGAGGCGATCGAACGTCTAGAAAAGATGATTCCGGTAGGGAGAATGGGGGAAGCGAGTGAAATCGCGCATGCCGTCAAATACATTCTTGAGAGTGATTACTTCACTGTCCGCGTGCTTGAGGTGGATTGCGGAATCCGAATGTAAACGCTTTTTTCAGAGAATGATTGCCTCAGGGAGGCATATTTGTCTGCTTAGTGAGGAGTCGCATTGAGGGCAGGCTCTGTTTTCTTTTTTAATATCAACACACACATTCACGTAATAAATAAAATTCTTGCCATATTTAATTAAGAATAAATACCATTCAA
>NZ_JAWPON010000536.1:0-611 GCF_033344315.1 Vibrio sp. 2132-1
AACGAATTGCGGTAAAAATGCCAAGTAAAACACTGCCGTTTTTGGGTTTAGTACATTTGAGAGAAAGCCCTCTCTAAACGAACGTTTTCCACTGTATACCTGCTGAATTTGTTCAGCGACAGTAATGCCTCCGCCCGATGCCATTAGCGCTTTCAAACTGCTGATACCAAGCCAAATGAGGTACGCGGCACCAATCATTTTAACGATTTGGAATAGCTCAGCGGATTGTGCAAGGATGGCAGAAATGCCCACGGCAGAGAAAAACGCATGTACAAACAAGCCAAAACAAATGCCTAAACTTGTTGTACACCCATCTTTTAAGCCCGAACGACTTGTATTACGAAGAACTAATGCGGTATCCAGCCCCGGAGTCAGCGTTAAAATTGTGATAGCGATAAGAAACGCTTCAAAATTTAGTATGTCCATATTGTTGTGATAATTAATGGGTAATGCGTCATCAATACCGCCAATCAACTCGATTCGCAAGCTTCTTTTTTAAGAGCGCTATACAACCGGATGAATTTGTGGACAATGAGACGTCATTAAATGTTAATTATTAGTAAATTAACTTCAGTTGCTTAGCGCGACTTGATGTGAAGGACCCTTTTCGG
>NZ_JAWPON010000537.1:0-610 GCF_033344315.1 Vibrio sp. 2132-1
GTTTAATTCAGACGTTTTCAAAGCCATTTACTGTTTACCCCTGATTTAATGACGGCCAGTTAGAGTGCAATACGCGCTCCAATTCCAATGCGCTTTTGTGAACCGCATCTTGAGCAGTTGCAAGTGTCTTCTTGCCGCCTTCGAAATCACTTACGGTTAAATCAAACACAGTGCTGTAGGTGTCTGCACACGTTTCAAATGCACGGCTACGTGGAATGGTTGCCATCATCACTTGGTCACCAAGCAGATAGTTCATTTCCGTCAATACCGAGACTTGCTTCTTGTTGTCGTCTTCGAACATGGTTGGCATTAGACGAACAAACTCTAAGCCATTCCAATCTTCTGGGAACATCTCATAAACCGTAGGCAAATGCTGGAAGAAGTTAACCGTAGATGCCCAGTCTAGACGTTTTGCCGCACAAGGAATTAACAGTGCATTGGACGCGTACATCGCATTCCAAACCAGAGGGTCGACGTGCGGACCGGTATCAATCATGATGATATCGAAGTCATTCGCAATCTTGTCGATAAGCTGTTCTTTCAATAGACGAACGATATCAAGTGATGGGTCTTCAGACAGCGTTTGCCACGCTTCTGCGTTAAACATAGC
>NZ_JAWPON010000053.1:0-1686 GCF_033344315.1 Vibrio sp. 2132-1
GGGGCCTACAGTGAAGTCTGGCTTACACTACCTGCTACCTATCGTGGTACTGGTTTGGTGTTTAACAGTAGAGCGCTTCTCACCTGGCTTATCAGCGTTTTGGGCGACCGTCTTTATGGTCTTCATTTTGCTAACACAACGCCCTCTGATGGCGTTACTTGCGAAAGAAGGCGACCTAGTACAGCAAACCAAAGAGGGTTTTGTCGATCTCGCTGAAAGCTTGGTGGCTGGTGCTCGCAACATGATCGGTATCGGTGTCGCAACAGCGGCGGCAGGTACGGTTGTTGGCGTTGTGACACTAACTGGTATCGGCTTGGTGATGACGGACTTTGTTGAGTTTATCTCTGGCGGTAGTGTCATCCTAATGCTGCTGTTTACTGCGGTTATCAGTCTGATTCTCGGTATGGGCCTGCCTACCACAGCAAACTACATTGTAGTATCAACGCTAATGGCGCCAGTTATCGTAACGCTCGGCGCAGCGCACGGTCTTATCATTCCACTGATTGCGGTGCACTTGTTCGTGTTCTATTTCGGTATTCTCGCCGATGATACACCACCGGTCGGTCTGGCTGCCTTTGCCGCTGCAGCAATCGCGAAGTCCGATCCAATTCGTACCGGTATCCAAGGCTTTACCTACGATATTAGAACCGCCATTCTGCCATTCATGTTTGTTTTCAATACCCAATTATTGTTGATGGGTATCGATTCTTGGTGGCATTTAGCACTCACGGTAATCTCTTCCATCATTGCGATGCTGATCTTCTCTGCCGCTACGCAGGGATGGTGGCTGACTCGTAACAAGTGGTGGGAAACAGTCCTATTATTAGTATTAACTTTCTCATTCTTCCGACCTGGTTTTTGGTGGGACATGTTATACCCAGCGAAAGTTCTTTCTCCTGGGGTTGAGATAGCTCAAATCACGGAAAACCTAAATGTAGGAGAATCCATTGAGTTACGTGTTGCCGGACAAAACCTCGAAGGCGAATACGTCGAGAAAACGGTACGTCTGCCATTCGAAGACAGAGCAACGACGGCTGAAGAGCGTATCTCTTCAATGGGTCTGATGCTGACTGAGAACGACGGCAAAATGGTCGTCGACATGGTTGAATTTGGTAGCCCTGCGGAGTCATCTGGTATCGACTTTGATTGGGAAATCAAATGGGTCGTTCAAGACGCGGATCGTCCAATGAAAGAATGGGTATTTGTACCTTGCTTGATTCTTCTGCTGGTACTTGCCATGAACCAAAAACGTCGTGCTCGCAAGGAACAACTGAGCGCATAACCGATTTGGCCCCGCGGATCTGGGGCCTTAGTGAGAGACATTGAATGTATAAACAAATTCTTGTTCCGGTTGATCTAAATGACCAAGGCTTCTCAGACCGAGCGGTTGAACTGGCGGTGTGGCAAGCAAAACAAGCAAACGCAGAAATCCACCTGCTCACTGTTTTGCCAGGTATTCACATGTCGATGGTCGCCACTTACTTCCCAAAAGACGCAGCGGCGAAAATGAAGCAAGATGTGAAGCAGCAGCTAAAAGCATTTGCCAGCGAGCACATTGATGATGAAGTGATTTACAAAGTGCACGTTGCCGAAGGCAAAGCTTACGCAACAATTCTTGATTACGCCGAACGTTTGGGCGCAGACCTTATTATTATGCCAAGTCACAAGCGTTCGAAAATCAACAAA
>NZ_JAWPON010000538.1:0-610 GCF_033344315.1 Vibrio sp. 2132-1
AGCTAACTCGTGACACCAATACGGGCCAGCTATTACAGCATTGCCAACTCAACGTCGAGCAAGCAATCTGGGATCGCAAACAACCACCAGCAGAGTTGCTCACTCGCTTGGCTGATCCTTCACTGTACCCGGTGATTCTATTCCCAAGCGAAGAAAGCATCACACTCGAACATGTGGAAATGCAAAGCCAGCAACAAGCCAAAATGCCGCTGTACATTATTTTGGATGCCACTTGGCAAGAAGCACGCAAGATGATCAATAAGAGTCGCTGGTTAGAAGGTATCCCTACCATGGGACTTTCCGTACTCGCCGATTCTCAATATCAACTGCGACGTAATCAGCAACAAGGCAACTTGTGCACCTTTGAGGTTGCTGCCCACTTATTAGGTCAACTTGGTGAACAAGATAACCAACAGCAAATGCATACGTTCTTTGCTCACTACCTTGCGCTGTTCCAAGCCGAGAAAAGTGGCCATGCTCTCAAACCGTCACCATACTCTCTCGAGTAAACCCAATCGACGAAACAAAAAACGCAGCCTTGGCTGCGTTTTTTTATTGGCATTGTTTCACGTGAAACACGACTAAAACAGACGCGTAGGTTCACCTAAGT
>NZ_JAWPON010000539.1:0-609 GCF_033344315.1 Vibrio sp. 2132-1
TTGTGTGGGATGGCGCTTGATAATCTTTACGATATTTCGCCTGGGGAGCTTGAGACATGTCCATAAATCCTTGTATGTCGAACTACAAAAATACCAGTTTACAGGTCTCAACCCCTTTAACTGGTATCACGATATAAGCTATTTGTATGGGTTGTGGTATCAGAATACAAGTCTTTCTATAAAAAAACGGAGCTTTTTGATGGTTAGCTCCGCTTTCTGATTAACATTTACTCAACATTAGAAGTTAACCGTATGAATACTCATTTATAGAATCAACAATATGAATTACTCATTGTGTGACTCGGTTGAGTACGGCATACATATCACCACTACTATCTTGGATGGTGAGTTCATTTTCTTTAAGTTTGTACGTTGTGCCCTGCTCGCCGTTTTCATACAAAAGAACTAAATACTCGTCTTCAGTGTAAAACACGCCTTGTTTAACGGACTCTTCACCTGCTTCGTTTGAGACACGGAACAAGAACACGAAGTCAGGCTGCAAAATCAGATCCATGTGGTTAATGTTATTTGCCATCAATCCATCGCCAGAGACATGAGAGCTTGACCAAATACCGGCTAGAGCGTTCGATAACCCTTTAGTAAAAGTGA
>NZ_JAWPON010000540.1:0-609 GCF_033344315.1 Vibrio sp. 2132-1
CAACCCACACACCATCGTGATCATAAGCAGAGAAATCACAGCAGTCGCAGCCATTAACAAGTTGCGATTTAACGTGGCTTGCTGCGCGGAATGTTCTGCTGCACTGAGCATCTGATCAACCATTTGGTTACGCAACTGGTTCATGAGACCGATGCGCTCGGTTGCCATAGGAAACCATTCAGTTGCTTGAGGCCCCTGAATGCTGTCTAGGTTGGCACTCTGGTTAAGGAAGGATTGCTGTACTTGCTCAACCTTCTTCCACGCAGGACTGTTTTGGTGCGATTGCAATGACTGTCGATATTGTTCTGGGAACGCAATTTGCGCTTTTCTTGATGCGTAATCCCCCGATTGGATGTATCCCTCAATGTTGGAGAACAAAACAGATGTGGCGCTTCCTTTCGCAAATACCCCATTAAGTGCGCCGCGTGCTTGGCCTGCACGCTCTTTCATCACGATCACAGAGATCAACGCATCGCCAAGTGTACCTAGCTCTCGGCTTTGAGTCTGTGCAATCAAAACGTCGATGTTGTCGATGATGAGCTGATTCAGGTTGGAGTAATAACCAAAAGGTGCAATTTGGGGGGAAAGGCGATCAACCCCTTGTCGAAC
>NZ_JAWPON010000541.1:0-608 GCF_033344315.1 Vibrio sp. 2132-1
TCTAAATCGATAACGCCAGTTAGCCAAACATAATCTTCTGCCGAAACTGGGTTTTCATCCGTTACTAAGAAAACTGGAATACCGTAACCCGTTTCAGAAATCATTTTATGCAGACCTGCTTTAATGTCTGCTGAAGTAATAATAGCCGCACCAACGTCGGTTAATTCAACTTGCTCTAAAGGTTGTAAATGACGATTAAATTGTTCATCTAAAGATTCAGCTAATAAACTGAAGTCTTCTGGCATGTAATTACTAACACCTATAATTAAACGTTTCATTTGGAATATCTCTTTTTTGTTCTTTAAAATTGACAGGTACAGATATTACAAACGAAAACGATATTTAAAATTCAAAAAACAAATTTCGTGATTAAATTTTCATATTTAAAAGTCTTATTTTCTCGAATTAAAATTTCGCGATCTTCATCACTTTCCAATTGATGGCCCAATGATATTGAAACCAGGCTTAAAAGGAAAAATAATTAAAAATTGTGTGACCACAGCCATTGTTGTTAGAAATAAAATATCAAGAAAATAAATTTTTGAGATTTCTATCACTATATAATTAGTAGGACTATATTATTAGGGATAATAAATATTTTAATTTTA
>NZ_JAWPON010000542.1:0-608 GCF_033344315.1 Vibrio sp. 2132-1
CAATTCCTAATGCGACGGGAATTCCTAATCGACGGCCGACCGCTTCGACTAAGAATGTCACGCTCGCAGAGATGATAACCATATCGATGTCATCGCGATCCAACTGTGCTATCAACGTTTTGGATTGCTCAAACTGCTTAGGCAGGATGTGGTGCTCTACACACTCTTCTACCAACGTATGGACGTGTGCAACGGGCATGTCAGCCAATGGTGCCATACAGAATTCTAAGTAGTCCTCCATGTCCATTTTGCCTTCTGCGTACAAGGCCATTAAACGCTGATCTTCCTCGATGAAGTTTGATTGCGTTGCTATGCCTTTTTCAACCAAAAACGCATTCCAAATCATCGCACAGTCGGCGTTGATTAGAGTTTCGTCCATATCAAAGACGTACAAAGGTTTGGACATGTTAGGCTCTCACTGGTTGAATTTCATTAAGGTTAAACAGCAGCTCTAGTTGACTGCCGTTAGCTAGCAAGCGTTCGGATGAACGGTTGAGCAAATCGACTGTAAGATCGCACTCTTCGACGCATACTTGGTAGCGAATTACATTGCCAAGCAGTTGGTGATTTTTGATGGTTCCCATCTGCGGTGCAGATATATGGTTTCC
>NZ_JAWPON010000543.1:0-608 GCF_033344315.1 Vibrio sp. 2132-1
TGAAGTATTCAAAGGGAAAACATTGCTCGTCGTAAACACTGCCAGCCAATGCGGTTTTACACCTCAATATGAGCAACTAGAAACGCTATACCAAACTTACAAAGATAAAAACTTCGCAGTCATCGGTTTTCCCAGTAACGATTTTCGACAAGACAAAGGAAGCGAAGAAAATACCGCAAAGATCTGCTATCTCGACTACGGCGTGACGTTTCCTATGATGGCTCGAAGCTCTGTGTTGGGCAACGAGGCCAACCCTGTCTTTTCTGAAATCAGCACTCAAGCCGGTGTGACTCCGAAGTGGAACTTTTACAAGTTTCTCATCAGTAAAGAAGGCAAAGTCATCGCCACATTTCCAAGCTCAACCTCTCCGACGAGTACTACGCTTACTAATATGATTGAGCAACAACTGTAGGAGTACAGTTATGGTCACGACACGTTTAACCATGTTACGCCTTGGGTACTTGGGCTTAGTGCCTTTTCTGTTCAGCTTGCTGCTTATCGTGTCTGACACCACCTTATTTAACCTAAGCGGCCAACAATTTTTTATTGCCTACAGCGCCGTTATCTTGAGTTTTCTATCGGGAGTGCTCTGGGGAAATGGTATCGAC
>NZ_JAWPON010000544.1:0-607 GCF_033344315.1 Vibrio sp. 2132-1
CAACATTCAGGTTCGGTGGTGATGCGTAATCGCAGTGAAGGCGGCTTGATCGCCCAAATCAGTTTCCCGACCAAATAACCCTCTAAAACTAAAAAGCCCAACCAAAAATGTGGTTGGGCTTTTTAGTTTCTAAGTACAAGTATTAAGACTCTTTCACTTCTTGAGCGACAAGTTCATCTTCTTCTGTCAGTTTTTCTGGAAGCAGCAAGTTCAGCAGTATCGCGGTGATACCGCCAGCAGCCACACCGGTTGAGAAGATGCTTTTAATAAACTCAGGCATAAACTGCAGAATCTCAGGTTTCTGAGCGATACCTAACCCCATCGAGAATGACAACGCCATAATCAGAATCGCGCGGCGGTCGAGGTCAACACGCGAGATAATGCGCACGCCTGCAGCGGCAATGGTGCCGAACATCACGATGGTAGCGCCACCAAGTACAGGTTCTGGGATCAGCTGAACAAAACTGGCCACGCCCGGGAATAGACCAAGAATCACTAACATGCCCGAGATAAAGTAACCCACGTAACGGCTTGCGACGCCCGTTAGCATGATAATGCCGTTGTTTTGACGGAAGGTAGAGTTTGGAAAGCTGTTGAATACCGCAGC
>NZ_JAWPON010000545.1:0-607 GCF_033344315.1 Vibrio sp. 2132-1
TGAATCATGCGTAAGCGAAGTCGTCGCTTCTTTGCTACTCAATAGCCCAGATGCGATGAGAAAAGCGAAAGCACTGTGCGAACAATGCCACCAAAATCCCATTGATTCTCAGCTTATCCGCTACACCAGCCAATTGATCGCCGATATCCGTGTATCGCCGCAAGGGCAAGACGGTTTACAAGCTTTCTTAGAAAAACGGCCTCCGAGCTGGGTCCATCAACCTGATGCGGAGGAAGAATGACACTGCCTACTAACGTAACCATTGTTGAAGTTGGCCCTAGAGATGGACTTCAAAATGAATCACCGGTTTCGACTCGCACTAAAATCCGTCTGATTGATTTACTTTCTGACACGGGTTTGAGTCACATCGAAGCCGGCTCATTTGTCTCACCCAAATGGGTTCCGCAAATGGCAGATTCCAAAGAAGTCATGCAAAATATCACGCGAAGAGCCTCGGTGACTTACTCGGCACTCACCCCTAACCTCCAAGGGTTAGAGCAAGCCTTAGATGCTGGCGCCAATCAGGTCGCCATTTTCACTGCGGCTTCTGAAGTTTTTTGCCAGCATAACATCAACTGTTCAATTACAGAGAGCTTGAAACGCTTCG
>NZ_JAWPON010000546.1:0-606 GCF_033344315.1 Vibrio sp. 2132-1
GAGTATAACCGTCTTTACTGAACTCATGAGTCGCTCCACTTCTTAAGCTATTGATGACAATTTTTGTGGTCACATCATTGTTGTCTTTACGCGTTACCGTGAAAGTCTCACCTGGCAGCGCATACACTCCTGCCGAACGGAAGTTGCGTTTAGACTCCATATTCACCGTAGTATCAATTCTCTTTACATCGGCCCCAAATTCACTGCGGCTGAAGTTTCCCATATTTGGTTGTTTTGGGTTGATGCGACGACTGTTGTATTGAACGTAGTCCGCTAAGTACGATTTCAAAAATTCAGTCGTCCCCGTAGACTGCTTATCCATTGGAAAAGAGGCCGTTTGACGATAATGATCCGCCAATAACACCATCAGCTTTTCGTATTGATAACCATCTTGTTCAAACAACGAGATTTTTTGCTCATCAAGTGATTTCAGCCATTGGCGAATGCTGTTGGCAGCGTCGTAAAACTGACTGTCCATGTTCGCTACTTCTGGGCATGATTTATCATCACATTGGGACAAATCAACATTGAAGTTTTGAGTTTCGAAACGGGACAACAACGCTTGTTGCGTGATGACAGAATCTGGCACAAAGTTCATCAGTGATG
>NZ_JAWPON010000547.1:0-606 GCF_033344315.1 Vibrio sp. 2132-1
ACCACTGCCACAAACGATTTTTGCTGCACTTCAGCATTTATTGGCGATGTTCGTTGCGGTGATTACACCTTCATTAATCATTTGCCAATCTTTGGGCGTTCCGGCCGATCAAACCAACACCATTATCAGCATGTCGCTGTTTGCATCTGGTGTTTCTTCCTTTATCCAAATCCGTACCTTTGGCCCTGTCGGATCCGGCTTGCTATCGGTGCAAGGCACCAGCTTTAACTTTTTGGGTCCAATCATCGGTGCGGGTTTATCACTCAAAGCAGGTGGCGCGGACATCAGCACCATGATGGCGGCGATTTTCGGTACGATTTTAGTCGCCTCTTTTGCCGAGATTTTACTGTCTCGTGTGCTTGAGCATGCACGTCGCATCATCACACCTCTCGTCTCTGGCATTGTCGTAACTCTGATTGGCCTGACGCTGATCCAAGTCGGCTTGGTTTCTATGGGTGGTGGCTATGCTGCAATGGGCGACGGTACTTTTGGTAGCTTAGACAAACTGGCGCTCGCTGGTACCGTACTTGGGTTAATTGTGATTTTGAATCGTTCTAAAAACCCATACATTCGCGTGGCTTCGATCGTGATTGCCATGCTGGTTGG
>NZ_JAWPON010000054.1:0-1587 GCF_033344315.1 Vibrio sp. 2132-1
TAAGGAGGTGATCCAGCGCCAGGTTCCCCTAGCGCTACCTTGTTACGACTTCACCCCAGTCATGAACCACAAAGTGGTAAGCGTCCCCCCGAAGGTTAAACTACCTACTTCTTTTGCAGCCCACTCCCATGGTGTGACGGGCGGTGTGTACAAGGCCCGGGAACGTATTCACCGTGGCATTCTGATCCACGATTACTAGCGATTCCGACTTCATGGAGTCGAGTTGCAGACTCCAATCCGGACTACGACGCACTTTTTGGGATTCGCTCACTTTCGCAAGTTGGCCGCCCTCTGTATGCGCCATTGTAGCACGTGTGTAGCCCTACTCGTAAGGGCCATGATGACTTGACGTCGTCCCCACCTTCCTCCGGTTTATCACCGGCAGTCTCCCTGGAGTTCCCGACATTACTCGCTGGCAAACAAGGATAAGGGTTGCGCTCGTTGCGGGACTTAACCCAACATTTCACAACACGAGCTGACGACAGCCATGCAGCACCTGTCTCAGAGTTCCCGAAGGCACCAATCCATCTCTGGAAAGTTCTCTGGATGTCAAGAGTAGGTAAGGTTCTTCGCGTTGCATCGAATTAAACCACATGCTCCACCGCTTGTGCGGGCCCCCGTCAATTCATTTGAGTTTTAATCTTGCGACCGTACTCCCCAGGCGGTCTACTTAACGCGTTAGCTCCGAAAGCCACGGCTCAAGGCCACAACCTCCAAGTAGACATCGTTTACGGCGTGGACTACCAGGGTATCTAATCCTGTTTGCTCCCCACGCTTTCGCATCTGAGTGTCAGTATCTGTCCAGGGGGCCGCCTTCGCCACCGGTATTCCTTCAGATCTCTACGCATTTCACCGCTACACCTGAAATTCTACCCCCCTCTACAGTACTCTAGTCTGCCAGTTTCAAATGCTATTCCGAGGTTGAGCCCCGGGCTTTCACATCTGACTTAACAAACCACCTGCATGCGCTTTACGCCCAGTAATTCCGATTAACGCTCGCACCCTCCGTATTACCGCGGCTGCTGGCACGGAGTTAGCCGGTGCTTCTTCTGTCGCTAACGTCAAATAATGCAGCTATTAACTACACTACCTTCCTCACGACTGAAAGTGCTTTACAACCCGAAGGCCTTCTTCACACACGCGGCATGGCTGCATCAGGCTTGCGCCCATTGTGCAATATTCCCCACTGCTGCCTCCCGTAGGAGTCTGGACCGTGTCTCAGTTCCAGTGTGGCTGATCATCCTCTCAGACCAGCTAGGGATCGTCGCCTTGGTGAGCCCTTACCTCACCAACTAGCTAATCCCACCTAGGCATATCCTGACGCGAGAGGCCCGAAGGTCCCCCTCTTTGGCCCGTAGGCATCATGCGGTATTAGCCATCGTTTCCAATGGTTATCCCCCACATCAGGGCAATTTCCTAGGCATTACTCACCCGTCCGCCGCTCGACGCCGTTATCGTTCCCCGAAGGTTCAGATAACTCGTTTCCGCTCGACTTGCATGTGTTAGGCCTGCCGCCAGCGTTCAATCTGAGCCATGATCAAACTCTTCAATTTAAGATTTTGTTCGGCTCAATGAATACTGAACATT
>NZ_JAWPON010000548.1:0-606 GCF_033344315.1 Vibrio sp. 2132-1
CATTTCGCCAAGACATGCGTTTGCGGTACTCGACGCATGCTGTGCCCTTCTCGCGCACCACGGTCGTCCGGAGCCTCTGCGATGTAGCGGCAACAAAGCTTCATATCAATGTTATCGATCGCTTGTTCTGTCGCGCCACCATAAACGTGAATAGAAACATCCACACTTTGACCGGGATAAAGCACATCCTGATTTAGAATCGAATCTACCTTAGCGCTGCCGATCCCAAAGCTCGCAAGTGTCTTCTTCAAAAATGACATATGCACCTCCTTTGTCGAGATCTCATACTACTACTGCTGATCATGGGATCAAAACAAATTGTTGCGTCGATCCGAGCGACAAAATAACAAAATCGAGAGAATTCAATTGCTCAACTATCGACCAATTATAACAAGGGTGCTAACCTATACATGATATGCATGCATATCGGTATTCCTGACTCATTTATTGGACTGGCGAAAGCCAAAAGAGCCACCCTTCAAGCAGTTGAAGCTCAACTCATAATGAATCAGGCCATTACATCGGCAATGGATATGCCTGGCAGTTAGGTAATCGAATGCGCCCAACTACAGTCAGGTTCGCACACACCAATACAAGTGCAATGCG
>NZ_JAWPON010000549.1:0-605 GCF_033344315.1 Vibrio sp. 2132-1
CTCTTGTTGGACGGCCAGGCGTCTCCTTACCCCGTTGGCAGCTACATCCTTCGGCGCGATCTTGCCGGTTGCTGCGCTGTACCAAATGCGAGACAAAGTAAGCACTACATTCCGCTCGTCGCCTGCCCAATCCGGTTGTGAGTTCCATAGTTTCAAGGTGTCGGCCAGTGCTTTGAATAGATCGCTTTCCGGGACTGAGTTGAAGAAATCTTCCGCGGCCGAACCTGCCAAGGCAAGGCTGTGTTGCCTTGCTTTAGTTAGCAGAATAGCCAGATCAACATCGGTTGTCGCGGGCTCGAAGATGCCCGCAAGAATGTCCTTGCGCTGCCACTCCCCGAATTGCAGTTCCCGTCTGGCTGGATAACGCCAAGGAACAACATCGCCGTACACGACGATGGTAACTTCCAAGGCACGGAGAGCTTCACTTTGGCCGGGAGAAGCGGAAACTTCCAGGAAATCTACGAACAGAGCCTGCCGCACAGTCTCATCGAGCTGTGCAGTCACAGTAACCAGCAAATCAATATCACTGCATGGCTTCAGGCCACCGTCGAGTGCAGAGCCGTACAAATGCACGGCCAGCAACGTCGATCCCAGATGATGCTCGA
>NZ_JAWPON010000550.1:0-605 GCF_033344315.1 Vibrio sp. 2132-1
CTTACGACTCACGTCACCACCGTAACATTTTGCGATTACGTTTTTACGTAGCTGCTTAACGGTAGAACGCGCAATGATGTGGTTACCAATAGCCGCTTGAATCGCGATATCGAACATCTGACGAGGGATAAATTCTTTCATCTTCTCAACCAGCTGACGACCACGAGTCTGAGACTGATCTTTGTGCGTGATAAGCGCAAGTGCATCCACTTTGTCGCCGTTCAATAGTACGTCGACGCGTACCATGTTTGACGCTTCAAAGCGTTGGAAGTTGTAATCCAAAGATGCGTAACCACGTGACGTAGACTTTAGACGGTCGAAGAAGTCGAGAACAACTTCCGCCATTGGGATGTCGTAAGTCACTGCAACTTGGTTACCGTGGTAAACCATATCCACCTGAATACCGCGTTTTTCAACACAAAGTGTAATGACGTTACCTAGGTAATCAGAAGGCACCAAAATGTTACAACGCGCAATCGGCTCACGAATCTCTTCGATGTCGTTAATTGCAGGTAGCTTCGCTGGGCTATCAACGTACAGTAGCTCACCATCCGTTTTCTCAACTTCGTAAACTACCGTTGGCGCTGTGGTAATCAGGTCGAGAT
>NZ_JAWPON010000551.1:0-605 GCF_033344315.1 Vibrio sp. 2132-1
CATAAAGAACAGCAGATTTCCAGCGGGATTGATATCTAGCCGCTAGTGATCCCTTGTCGTTGAATGTCACTGATTGGAATCTCAAGCTCTTGTTGATATTTATTAGCGTTTTTCTGGGTATTTTTAAGAACGCGTCTAGTTGTTGTTGGGATGATTAGCGTTGTTGTTCCTGTTATCATCTTAGGACAATACAAATATAGGATTAACCTTATGCCACATCTACGATTTCGCGCTGTAGAACCTCAAGCAGTACAAGCTTTGTCAAAGCCACTGACTGACGAGCTCCAGCCACTAATGAATAGTCCACGAGAAGATTTTACTTTTGAGTACATCTACACAACTTTCTTTAGTGAGGGCGAGGTAAGTCCTGCTTATCCTTTTGTTGAAGTTTTGTGGTTTGATCGAGGACAAGAGACCCAAGACAAGGTGGCGAAAGTAATTACACAACAAGTTCGTGGTGTAGTCGGTGAAGATATTGATGTAGCAGTAATTTTTTCTGCACTATCGCCAAATGCCTACTATGATAATGGTGAACATTACTAAAGGGGATGTATGATGCGGCTGAGTCTTTCTTTTTATTTCAGTTTATTTGTCTCAGCTCCTCT
>NZ_JAWPON010000552.1:0-604 GCF_033344315.1 Vibrio sp. 2132-1
ATTGGTATCTACATCAACGTCACCGATATCACCAATCACATCAGGGAACTCATTCAAACCGACATCGAGCATCAGTTCTTGCTCTTCAAACTCACCACCTTCTTTGTCCACTTGAGCCATCAGTTCATCAATAGTCATAAACTGATTTTTCTTAGGGTCAAAGTCATCAAGATCTTCCTGCTCGGCCCAGTTCTCTTGCGCGATTTCAGGTTGAGTCAGCGCTTCACTCGAACTCCACACTTCTTGCTGGTCTTCAGGGACTTCTTCCGTAACCGATGGTTCAGGCATGTCTGATGCTGGCTTAAAACCATCCCAGTCATCACCGACATCCAACATGGTTTCGAAATCCATGCCTGCACTTGCAATGGTGTCGCTGTCGAGTTTGCCATCAAACGCTTCAGCACTTGGCTCATCTGCAAGTAAGTTAGCCATCGTTGATTCATCAAAATCGTCTAACTCAGATGGAGATTCAATAGCAGTTGGCTGCTCTACCTCTTGATCAAAACTGTTTTGAGCGAAGACTTCAAAAAGCGCATCATGGTCATTATCTGCCTGGAGAATTGGCTTAGGCGCAACTTTTGATTCTGATGAAGATGATGCTTCA
>NZ_JAWPON010000553.1:0-604 GCF_033344315.1 Vibrio sp. 2132-1
TGGGAGTCTGCCTAAGGTGTGACTCTCACATCAGTAGAAATCGTTTCTGTTGAAGGCGACTACGTTGTCTGTCTTAACCGACGTCGCTTTTCCTTGTAATGCTTCTCTGAACTTCGTGACTTGTTTTTGTAGTTCATTCATTAGCACGACGTTGGTGTGATGAGGGTTTTTACAGTTGCGAATCACACGATCAATATGGCTTTGCTGAGCCCATAAGCGTGGCTGCATCATTTCTGATGCGCTTTCTATCATTTCTTTTGCCATCTCGTGGCGAAATTGTTCAAAGCCTTCTGGATCGCTTTTGGCCATCTGAACCAGTTCATCAAATGAGGGTAATACTTGCGTTGTGTGAGTATGTAGAGTTCTCATCCCTTTCTCCAAATCCATATGGATACTCGTGTTCAATACTACAAGCGTACACCACAGAAATCAGAGTAAAGGATGAATCATTGGCCTGTCTCATTTATAAGAGAGAGCGAAAGGGCCGAAATCTAAGCGCGGATTCGGTAAACGCAGCGACGTTGACCGCTAATGATATGCTCGGTACGCTCGACGGTCGTGTCGTCTCCGAGTAAGGACTGGAACACACTCAGTTCAGATTTGC
>NZ_JAWPON010000554.1:0-603 GCF_033344315.1 Vibrio sp. 2132-1
CTTCGTTCTGCCAGCATTGCAATACTTGCAAGATTTCCCTCGTCGTAAACCTGGGCCTGCGCGTATTTTGATCCTAACGCCTACTCGCGAACTGGCGATGCAGGTTGCCGACCAAGCTCGTGCTTTGGCAAAGAACACTAAGCTGAACATCTTCACGATCACAGGCGGCGTTCAATACCAAGAACACGCAGACATCCTAGCAACTACGCAAGACATCGTAGTTGCAACACCAGGCCGTCTACGTGAGTACATTGATGCAGAACGTTTTGATTGTCGTGCTATCGAATGGCTGGTTCTCGATGAAGCAGACCGCATGCTGGACATGGGCTTTGCTCCAACGGTTGACCGTCTGTCGAATGAATGTCGCTGGCGTAAGCAAACCCTTCTGTTTTCAGCAACATTGGAAGGTAAAGGCGTAGAAGGCTTCACAGCTGACCTACTGAACGAACCAGCAGAGATCGACGCAAAATCGCCACTGCGTGAGCGTAAGAAGATTGCTCAATGGTATCACCGTGCTGATAGCGCAGAACACAAACTGGCTCTGCTGAAACATATCATCACAGAGCAAGCTGAGCGCACTATCGTGTTCTTAAAAACTCGTGA
>NZ_JAWPON010000555.1:0-603 GCF_033344315.1 Vibrio sp. 2132-1
TCGTGACAACGAATCTCTAGCACTTTCTGTTCTTCGTTTGATTGAAGAAGAAGCACTAAAAGACAACACAGCTCAAGTATTGGCTGTAGTACCAGTGCCAATCGCATCTTACCTATTGAACGAAAAACGTCGCTCGGTTAACCATATCGAACGAATTCAAGAAGTGAAAATTACGGTTGTTCCTAACTCAGACATGGAAACACCGCACTTTGAAGTAATTCGCGTACGCGAAGGTGAAGAGTTTGATTTAATTTCTTACCTACTTCCTAAGAAGTTGGAAGCAATGAAAGAAGCAGAAGGTAAAGAACCTTCTGAAACAGACATCAAACCTAAGCGAATCGAAGAGCCAGTTCTTAAGGGCTTTGCAGCGCCAGCTCAAACCGCTCCAGCTCCTGTTTCTAAACCTGCGCCGGTAGCGAAGAAGAAAGAAGTAGAGCAAGAAGCAAAACCTGGCCTATTCAGCCGTTTGTTTAAAGCACTAGGTAGCTTCCTATTTGGTGGTTCTGAAGAAGTAAAAGAAGAACCAAAACAAGAAGAGAAGAAATCAAACCGCGACAACAAGCGCAACAAACGCGATCGCAACGACCGTCGTCGTAGCAACCA
>NZ_JAWPON010000556.1:0-603 GCF_033344315.1 Vibrio sp. 2132-1
GGTGCAACGCATACAAATGTAGTTTCTAACGGTCGTCCGTTGTAGCCAATTGGAATGCTCTTTAACTCGATACCAAGTTTGGAAAAGTCTTGTTGAGGTTTGCTACCCGCAGGAGCGCCCAAATGCCATTCCAGCAATTGTCCCACCCAGCCTTTATCGCGTTTGAGGTTTTCTGGAACGATCATCTCTGCTTCGTCCGCTAATTCCGCAAAACTGAGTCCGGCAATATCGTGAGCGCGTTCCATTAACTCCGCTTCTGATTGTGGTTCTGGTTTCATAATAACTGCATGACAATGGAAAAATCCTAGTCTAACAAATTTCAACAAAATCTACTGTCCAAGATTTCATCGAGATGGATTAAGAATGATCAATTCATAACTTATCCACAGATATAGGTGCATATAAGTGGATCTACTGATGGGCTGGATGAATAAACAGGGGTTTTGAAACGTTTTTAGGCTTGATTTTATGTAGATGTCATGAAGTTAGAGAATGAATGTGTGGATAAATAACCGATCGGTTGATCTTTGACCGATCTGAGTTTGGTGAAAAGATCATCAGAATTGACAAGATCGTTTTATCTCCAGGCTTGTTTTTAAGTTT
>NZ_JAWPON010000557.1:0-603 GCF_033344315.1 Vibrio sp. 2132-1
ACATACAACGTCGAGGTAACATGGTCTTTTGCCCATTCCATGATGGTTTTTAAATGATCCCAATAGATCACATCTTCAAATTGCACCAGACCAAGTGGCGCACCAGTGATGATAAGACCATCGAAATTCTTCCCTTTTACCATCTCAAACTGACGGTAAAACGTATCTAAATGCTCGGTTGGTGTGTTTTTGCTTGGTCGATTATCGATGCGCAGTAGCTCGACGTTTACTTGCAATGGACTGTTTGAAAGAAGGCGAAGAAACTGCGTTTCTGTTTCGATTTTCTTGGGCATCAAATTCAGAATCAGTACTCGCAAAGGACGTATTTCTTGACTCGCGGCACGAGTTTCGCTCATTACAAAGATGTTCTCTGTCCTTAGTACATCTGAAGCAGGTAGTTGATCTGGAATTCTAATTGGCACGACTTTCTCTCCCTAAGCTTAGTCAATCTAGACGTCTATACTTCTAAAGCTAACTTAAATTAAAATGGATGTCGATACGAAATGTGACTTTAGCCGAGGTTATTTCAAACCGCTGATAGCAGAAGATGGCGACACCTATTAGATAGTATGGGAAAGGAACAGCAAAGCAGCCAGCAATTGT
>NZ_JAWPON010000055.1:0-1561 GCF_033344315.1 Vibrio sp. 2132-1
CGTTGCACATACTGCCGCAAACTGGCATCGTCGATGTAGTCAAGTAAATATTGCGCTTTAACCAGTCGATTATACTCTGTCAGCGCCTGTAATATCGGGTGTCCTGAAGGATAACCAGACAGTTTTCTCACCAGTATTGCCTGTGTTGTTCGTTTTGTCTGAAGTGACAGGACAATACGCCTGATATCCTGCCATCCCGTTTCGATGACCCCCGTCCTGATGGGTTTCTTCAGCGCAAGTATGGTGTTACATTGTTCATTTTCAGTCACCTCAAACAGATCGTTGATGACGCTGTTAAATTGCGCGTATCGCGGTGCAAAGCTGTAGCCGCATAGATCCAATAAAGCGAAGTTGACGTGATTGACACCGTGTGTATCTGTCGAGAGTACGTCAGGTTTGATATCGCTGCTGTTGGATTGCAACAGATCATAGATATAGTGTGATTCATGCTCGTTGGAGCCGATTATCCGTGCATTCAGCGCGCTGTGATTGGCGACCAGGGTCATGGCCGTGATCCCTTTATTGGTACCGAAGTACTTCGAGGAATACCGGGTTTTAAACGTTTCCAGATGCGTTTCGAATTTCTGACCATCCGCACTGGCGTGCAACTGGTCCTCCTGAATATGGTAGTGGCGGAAGATGGGTAATGAAGCCACCGCATTATTGATCACGTCGCTGGCATCATGCAGCGTTTCAGGTCGGATATAGTTAGCCTGTACTGTACTCAGGTGTTCATAACTGCGGTCGGAGATCTGCGCCATACCATACACACCACGGTGAGTGGCGTTAGCAATCAGAATGGCCAGTAAATCATCCTGATGAGTAGTTCCCTGTTTTTGTATTGGCAGCACATGTGTCAGGCATCGCATAAACCCGGTTTCGCGCTCAACATACCGCAGGACATCCGCGATACCGACTGGCTGCATTCGCTTAAAGAAGGGATTGTTGACCAGAGATGTAGCGCCTTTTGTTGGCAGGTGCCAGCGGGTGCCCGAGCGATTTTTCATGATTACATTGCGATTATCTCCCTCATCAATATGGCGCGCCACGTCTTTGAGCGCGCTTTCCAGTCGATGTTGTTTCTCCTGTAACAATGCGTCAACAGGTTGTTTTAGTCTGTCCAGCGTTGATGACTCCAGCAGTGCATCCTGCGATGTTTGGGGGATCAGGTCGTCTTCCAGTGCCCGGTATTTGGTGACATTTGACAGATAAATACGTCCGTTCAGTCGTGAAGTTAACTGCCGGTAGAGCAGCCATTCATAACGTTGCGGATTAACGTTATCCTGTTTCACCAGCCATGGGAGGTGCTTTTTGGGGATAAGCGACGTATCCATTGTCATCAGTGATTCACCGGATACAATTTCCGTTTGCATCTTTTGAAGTTGGGCGACGACGGCTTCTGAGCCTTTACCGGCCTCACATTCAAGGCACAGGAACACTGGTCTTAACAACTGTTCCAGAAGGTTTCGTTGTTCGTCATAATATTGCCACTGGTACTCTTCCACGGTCCGTTTCTGTTTTTTCAGGTAAAGGCAGAGGGTCTGGATATCCCTGTCATTCA
>NZ_JAWPON010000558.1:0-603 GCF_033344315.1 Vibrio sp. 2132-1
TGATTAGTTTCACACTTATTGGGTGTTTAGCGATATTTTTTTGACGCATGGCGTGCCAAAAACCACGCATCGTTATGATCCGTATACCATTTATAGAGAACTTAGTACGCATTTCATTGATAATGTTCTTCGGGTAAGGGTACACTGTACGAAAGTTCTCTAACACCACGTCACAATGGAACATCTATCATTTTTTTGGCTACCAAATAACAAAGATAAGCTTATAAAAGCGCTTGAATCTGAATTCGCCCAATTGGTCGAACAATCCATATCTACGGGTGAAATTTCGTTACCACCCATCCCCGATGTAGTCATCAAAATTCAAAAACTTTGTATAGAAGAAAACACCACGGTTTCTGATGTCGCAAATTGCCTTTTAGAAGATCCAGGGTTAGCTGCTATTGTGATTCGCGTAGCCAACTCGGTGATTTTTAACCGAAGAAACATTACTTGTAGTGATTTAACTACCGCCGTCTCTCGTTTAGGTATCTTCCGCGTTCGAGACATCGTGACCGCACAAGCTATCGAGCAATTGAAACACGCGGTAAATCTGAGTAAAGAGTGCAATGACATACTGGTAAAAAGTGCGGCCGTCTCTCGAGA
>NZ_JAWPON010000559.1:0-603 GCF_033344315.1 Vibrio sp. 2132-1
GTGGAAGGAATAAACGAAGCAGTACAAATCGTTCGCGCACGACACTTCGACGAAAAAGCACTCATTTGCAGTAAAGGCGCGCAGCACTCTTCATTGATGGTGATCGCCAAAGGATCTGTACGCGTTAACGCGATAAGTTCCAAAGGAAAAGAAGTCACCTTGATGATTTTCGAAGCCGGAGGATGGTTTGGCGACAATGTATTTTCACCCGGCATGCCACGCATTTTCGGAGCAACGGCTCATACCGACGTAACCCTATTAGAGCTACCTGGCGATAAATTTCGGCAGTTGTTAGCCAAATACCCACAAAGCTACCCTGTAATTCTGGATCTGCTCAGCCGCAGGTTATGGTCTGCGATTTCCGTTATCGAAGACGACGCCATTCGCGGTATAGAAGAGAGGATCGGCAGACGGTTATTGCTTCTGGCAGAATATCAACATAACCGTCCTATAAGTGCCCAGTCTTGTGTAGTGAAAGTGACTCGTGAGCACATCGCCAACATGATGGGGCTAACACGACAAAGTGTTCATAAGGTACTAAAGAAATTGGAAAACTCGAACATTCTTAGGCTGCAATATGGCAGTATTACCATATTGAATCCG
>NZ_JAWPON010000560.1:0-603 GCF_033344315.1 Vibrio sp. 2132-1
TGTTATTTTTATAACCGTTACATAGTTTTTCAAATGTACTAATCAGTTCCGTTGGGCAGCTATCATACTGGGCAATGAAACATTTTGGCTCTAACCACGTAACTTGCCCGATAATATCTCTACGACCTGTTAGTTTTTCACATAGGTTGATGATATTTTGACAACTTCGGAAATTGCTAGTTAACTCAAGTGAAACGAAATCGTTGTTTCCTACAAATTTACTGATCTCCTCGGGGGCAACGTCTCTAAATCCATATATAGCTTGGTGAAGGTCACCAACAAAATGCAGTTTAATACCAACATCTGAGAGACATTGGAGAATCATAAGCTGCTCAAAAGAAAGATCTTGGCACTCATCCACAATTATTAACGGATATTTTTTTGCGAATAGTTGAACAAATTTTTCAAATTTCTCTTCGGTAAGTGCTTTCAGTGCTAAATACTCAATGTCTCTATAAGTTGCGTAGCCAGCAGCAAGCATTCGATTTTTGGTTTCTTTTAGATCTCTTTCTTGCCAGCTTTCAAGGGTAACCGCATTTAGTTCTCGATCTTTGATTGAATCCCCAGTATCGAAGATATATCCACCTTTTTTCAAGTCCATAG
>NZ_JAWPON010000561.1:0-602 GCF_033344315.1 Vibrio sp. 2132-1
CAAGGTGAATAAAGTTTGGGACATCGAAAAAGGAGACTTTTCGATTGGCCGTTTTGGATGGAAAGCAGGACAACCAACGTTGATGCAGCAAAATGCGGCCGCGTTTAATGGTGATGTTGGTCTAACAAGTCACTTGTTTCCGAATGAAAATTGCACGGCGAAGCAATCCCTTTGTGAGGAGTTGCCAAATGGCGGCAAGCCAGAAGTAAGCCAAAACATACTCGACTTCGTAGAGTTTTACAGCCAACACTTAGCCGTGCCGATTCGTCGAAATGTGAATGATCCTGATGTCCAGCTTGGCCAAAAGATCTTTGCTGCTTCGGGGTGCGAAAGCTGTCATAAAACCAGTGTAAAAACGACAAAACGAGCAGACCGGCCTGCGCTTTCAGAGCAACTTATCCACCCGTATACCGATCTGCTGTTGCATGACATGGGAGAGGGCCTTGCTGATCATCGACCTGAATATCTTGCCAATGGCAGTGAATGGCGTACGCCACCACTTTGGGGGATTGGTTACACAGAAGAAGTGAACGGTCACACGTATTTCTTACATGATGGTCGAGCACGTAACTTGATGGAAGCGGTGCTTTGGCATGGTGGTG
>NZ_JAWPON010000562.1:0-601 GCF_033344315.1 Vibrio sp. 2132-1
ATCGTGATGGGCGTGTTCATCATGGTCATGGCCTTCATGATCATGGTGCTCATGTTCTTCATGTTGCCCCCCAAGCGTGTGTTCAACATGAACTTCTTCAATTTCGCATTGTGCTTGTGGGTTAATCGCAAACAGTGCGTTGCTATCTTCTAGCGTTGCGACCGCGTGTTGCAGAGTTTTCTCTTGCTCTGCATTTTCTGGTGCGTGTTCAAAGCCGACCACATCTGCACCAGGAGCTGTGATTTCGAGCAGCAAGTCACTGCCGTCTTGGGCAATATTAAATTCAACATGACCATGAACGTGCGCACTGTGTTGGCGGTATTCTTCTGCTGTTGCGACTGTCGATAGAGACAAACCGATAACGATCGCTAAAACCTGTTTAGATGGCATTTTACTTTCCTAATTTTGCTGATAAATCCGAGATCTGGTTGATTTCAGATTAGTACTCATTTGACGTTCTGTTATTGAAACGCGTCTATACACGTTGGAAATAACGTAATTGGGTTGTGTTTGAGTGTTTACGCAAAATAAGGCGGTGCACGCGCAGCGCTGAATACTTCTTCTACATGATGCGAGCGCTCTGAGACATCATCATAATGGG
>NZ_JAWPON010000563.1:0-601 GCF_033344315.1 Vibrio sp. 2132-1
CGAACTTACGCTTCAAGGTGATTACACAGGCGTTGACACCAATGTTCGTCCTTTCGATGCAAGCGACGGTGTTTATGACGTGGCGAAAGCAATCACGTTAGGCGATCAGACTTTTGGCGTGGTAGAAATGGGTGTTCACGTCGAGCATGTTCATCAAATGCTTTCGTTTGCGACTCATGCGAGTTTGGTGATTGCCTTTGTCGAAATGTCGCTGGTGGCGTTGTTTTCATTTGCGCTAGGCAGCTACTTGATGAAGCGTCTGGATCTTCTCCGCACTGGGGTAATCAAGGTTTCACAGCAAGGGCCGGGTTCGCAAATTTCTATTTCAGGCAATGACGAAGTCACGCGCGTTGGAGAGGCGTTTAACCAAATGTCACGCTCTTTAGCGCAAGCGCAAAATAAACTTCAGCAAGAACATCAAACCCAGCAGCAGTTATCCGCCAAAATATCGCAGCTTGCCGAGGTGGCGGAACACGCTCGCGATACCATCATCATTACGCATCCTGACGGCACGATTGCTTGGGTAAACTCTGCGTTTGAGCAGTTAACCGAATATTCGTTAGAGGAAGTGGTTGGCAAATCACCGGGCGAACTGCTGCAA
>NZ_JAWPON010000564.1:0-601 GCF_033344315.1 Vibrio sp. 2132-1
AAGCGGCATCACGATAATCGACATGATAAGCACCAAGAAAACGGTTCCGAATATTGCAGGAAAAACGCCGCCCTCAGAGTTCGATTCTCTTGGATCTTCGGATAAGAATTTCCAGACCTGTTTACCCCAATGCATCACTTTGTCAGGTAACGACATTTGGTTTGGGTACCAGTAGTCCAATATGTCTTCAAGGGGAATCGAAACATGAGAACCCGTCATGTCCTCAACAATTAGTGCATAGCCAGAAAGCTGTAAACGCAAGCCATCCAGTTGTAAGTCCAACTTCGCCAGCTCTTGTTCCACTTGCTCTTTTTGTTGCAAGTTCTGCGCTAAAAAATCGTCCGTTACGGTGTTGTTGAGCTCATGTTTGCGCTTGTCTAAACGCAATTGCTCAAGCTTCCAACCCAGGTCTTTCAGTTGGTCGACGACCAAAGAATCAATCTCGTGGCGCAGCGTTTCTGCGTCATCAAGTTTTTTGTTCAACACCGTTTGGATATCAGTTTGATAGAGCTTGTCGCCATCTTGAAACGCCACCAGCTTACCAAAAAAGTATCCGCCGCTGCTGCGCTCAATCACCGCCCACTCTTTGGGTGTGGTTGGC
>NZ_JAWPON010000565.1:0-600 GCF_033344315.1 Vibrio sp. 2132-1
GAAACTTGGCCTCTTGTAAAAGAAGTGGAATATATTTCTCCACAGCAAGGTTTGGCCGATTTAAGCCAGTACGCGGGTTTTGACCAAGCACTGAGCTTGCTAAGCGGTTATGCATTACCAGGCGTGTTGGTGATTACGCCAGAATCTGATATCAAAACAGACATTCAAGCCCTAGCAAAAGAAGTAGGTCAACAACAAGATGTGACCGATGTTAGGCTAGATGAAGACTGGCTTGCGCGCTTAAATGCCATCAAAACACTAGCAGGCATTATTGTCGTGACTCTGACAATCCTGATGTTGGGTGCGGTATTTTTAATCGTTGGTAACACATTACGTTTTAATGTACTGGCGAATAAAGAAGAGATTCAAACCATGAAGCTTATCGGTGCGACCGACGGCTTCATTTTGCGTCCGTACCTATACACAGGTATGTGGTTTGGTGTACTAGGTGCTGTCATTGCTTGGTTTGTTACGGCGTTAGTGACCATTGTGATGAACAGCGCCGTAGAAGATCTTGCCGCGTTGTACGACAGCCAATTCCGTTTGATTGGCCTGAGTTGGGATGAATCTTTGCTGCTGATTATCACCGGTAGCCTTTTA
>NZ_JAWPON010000566.1:0-600 GCF_033344315.1 Vibrio sp. 2132-1
CATCATTATCTAGCGTATTGATCACATGGCTTGCGCTTTCGATCTCTCCAGCCAAGTCACGAATCGAGCCGACCGTTTGCTCCAAAATCACATTGGTATTAGAAAGCTCATCATTCGCGGTTTGGCTTGCAACTGCTGCTTCATTTGCACTCTCGCTCACATTGCGGCTAGTCACTTGCATTTCATGCACTGCTGCAGCAACTGCTTCGCTATCGCGCTGTTGAGATACTGTCGAATCTGCAATCGTCGCGGTGAGCGAGCTTAAGTTTGCCATCTCTTGACGAAGCGTGTTTGAGCTATCAATCACCTGTGACACGGTCGCTTGGATTTTAGAAACAAACTCGTTAAATGCCTTGGCCAGCTGACCAATTTCATCTTGCGTATTAATTTGGATTCGTTGGCTAAGATCACCATCACCCGAAGCGATTTGCGCCATTGCGTCTTTGATGTCGTTTAATGGTTTAAGTACTGTGCGTAGCAGCAGGAACACCATGCCAAGCGCCGCTAAGATCACAACGATGATGCCCATTTCTAAAATCGATTCTGCTCGTGCAGTCGCCGCTGAAATGTCTGACTTCAACTCACCTTGCTTATCTTCGA
>NZ_JAWPON010000567.1:0-600 GCF_033344315.1 Vibrio sp. 2132-1
ATCGCTATTGGAGTTAAAAATGAAATCTATAAAAGCATGGATGTTGTTATGTTTGATCGCGATGTTTGGTTGTACGTCAAAACCAGATGATGTTGAGCCTGTAAACAACTTTGCACTCCAACCATACCTCGGTAAATGGTATGAAATCGCTCGACTGGATCATTCCTTTGAGCGCGGCCTCTCTAACGTTACGGCTGAATATGAATTGCGTGAAGACGGTGGTGTCACGGTTGTCAACCGTGGTTATTCGCAAGAAGATAAAAAGTGGACACAAGCCGAAGGCAAAGCGTATTTCGTTGGAGATGAAAACATCGGCCATCTTAAAGTTTCATGTTTTGGCCCGTTCTATTCCTCGTACCTTGTGTTCGAGCTAGGAGAAAACTATGAGTACGCCTTTATTTCAGGTTTTAACCATGATTACTTGTGGCTACTTTCTCGGAAACCAAATGTCGATAAGGCGACGGTGGAGCGATTTAAGCGAGTCGCCAAAGAGAAAGGCTTTGTGCTAGATGAGTTGATCCTGGTCGATCAAAAACAGTAAATTGTCCAACTGCTGACCTTACAGTAAGGTTCGATGCTTCATAAAGCTCAGTGGTGTTT
>NZ_JAWPON010000056.1:0-1547 GCF_033344315.1 Vibrio sp. 2132-1
TTAAAAGACCACCCGCTAAGACAGCCAAGCCAATCATCGTCGGAGTAAAAAAGCTTAGACTCGGTAGCCCTGCATCTTCCACAAAGCTATTAATAATAAGGTTGGTCGAAGTACCGATAAGCGTTAATGTGCCGCCAAATATCGCCGCGTAAGAAAGTGGAATCAGTAGCTTAGAAGGCGCGTGCTGTTGATTGCGTTTAATCGCACCAATCAAAGACACAACAACGGCCGTATTGTTGGTAAAGGAAGACAGTAAGGCGGTCGATAACCCAAGCTTGGCGATCACACTGCCTAAATGACCTTCTGAAATACTACGGCTCACCCAACTGATCAGTAACGTTTTTTCTAATGCACAAGAAGCGAGAATCAGCAGGACCAAAGTTAACAATGATGAGTTGGTAAAGTTCGCAGCAATGGTCGTGGAATCCATCATTCCCGCCATGAAAGCAATAAAGGCTGCACCAGCAAAAACGTAGCTCGGCTTAATCTTAGTCACAAGCAAACAAGTGATAATGCCAAGCAAAATCGCTAATACAAATCCTTGTTCCCACATAGCCTTTCCTTACCAAACAGCTCGAAACGAGCAAAACAAACCGCAACACAACAACAGTGTGTAGAGCGATAAAACAAGTAACCAGAGCAAAGCAAAGCGAAAAAGAGTGCCAGAATGCTCAGTTTTCTTGGGCTTCACTGAACATTCCGGTATTAGAGGCAGCCTAACCGCATTTCGCACTCGGTTAGGCTGTGAACCTAGACACTGATAACGTCCCTAGGCTTACTGCCATTACTTCTTGAGTAACTGGCTTAGGTCTTTAGCTTCCCAATGCGGGAAGTGTTTGCGAACAAGGGCGTTCAACTCAAGTTCAAAGGCAGATACATCAGCCAAACCGCGTTCAAGCTCTGTTAAGCTTTCTTTCACCATGCCAGCGCCAACGGTCACATTAGTTAGGCGATCGATGATGATGAAACCACCGGTATCTGCGCAGTCTTGGTAATTGTCCAAAGCTACTGATTCATTGAGCGACCACTCACACAAACCAATGCCATTTAGAGGCAGTTCCGCAGCACCATGTGTCGACAAGTTATTGATGTCGTACTGGTGACGAATAGACTCTACGGGACCAACGGTCTTCTTACCTGCAATCTTGATGTCGTAATCACGACCAGGTTGCAACGGCTGCTCAGTCATCCACACCACATCGGCAGGCTAATGGTTGGTGGTTTGTACTTGCGCATTCTCAAGCACGATCAAATCACCACGGCTGATGTCAATTTCATCATTCAGAGTCAGCGTAACGGCTAGACCAGCTTGCGCTTCTTCAATGTCGCCATCGAAGGTCACAATGCGAGCGACAGTCGACGTTTTACCGGACGGCAATGCTTTGATGGCATCACCGACTTTCACAGAGCCAGACGACACCGTGCCCGCAAAGCCACGGAAATCAAGGTTAGGACGATTCACGTACTGAACAGGGAAACGGAATTCACCCGCACCTTTTTCGTAGTCCACATCCACTGTTTCTAGCAACTCAAGCAACGATGGACCT
>NZ_JAWPON010000568.1:0-599 GCF_033344315.1 Vibrio sp. 2132-1
GTCAGCAGTACAGGCAAACAATCAGCGGTCATTGCTGAACACACGACATTACTCGCCGATGTGAAGACGCCATCAGCATCAAGCACTATTGGCGTAGGAGCATTCGCATGGGCAACGACAGTAGAATGAGTTTGGTTTAACCAAATTGGCGCACTTGGCATATTCGCTTGCTGCGCCAACCAATGACGATTCTTCGCTACGATAGAAGCATCATCCCCAACGTGTGCACCGAGATTTAACCCTTGATAAGAGCCTGTCGAAAAGCCACCAACTCGCGTAGAAGCAAAGGCTTTGACATTTTTAGGTGCAGACCAGTTAGGAATGATTGCCTTCATCTTAAAACTCGTCCGGTAGACCGTATTCTTCAGTGTCTTTACGCAGCGCTTCAGTCATTGCCACCATATCGTCTGGCACTGGAGCATGGAATTCCAGTTCTTCACCAGTTATCGGGTGTTCAAAACGAAGCATTACAGCGTGTAGCGCCTGACGATCAAAACCACGAATCATGTCCGTCAGTTCCTGCGATGCACCAGTAGGAATACGTGCACGACCACCGTAGGCAGTATCACCTAACAGAGGATGCTGTAGGTAAGACATAT
>NZ_JAWPON010000569.1:0-599 GCF_033344315.1 Vibrio sp. 2132-1
GCTGCAATAGAACCGTTTTTATCATTATGTTGTGAAATGAGTCACGGTTATATAATTGGTTCCCTTATAGATTGAAGGGGATAAAAAACCTTAGACAATAAGCTCATAAAGAGCGTTACTTATAGAAGATGAGGGAGATTACTATGAAAAAAATGAGAAGAGCTCAGCTACATCGTGTTCGCATCCAGTACTGGAAAGATACGAAAGAAGCAACAGCTAAGAAATCATAGTTAACCATACTCGAAGTCCTTGAGCTGGCAATAGAATTCAAACGTTCTCTACGCATTGCCAGCTCCAAACACCACCAATACTTCAAATCTAATTTTAAATTCAGTTTCATCACCCATAAAAAAAGCCAGTCCGAAGACCAGCTTTTTCTAACGCATTTGCTTGCCTGCTATTACAGGTAGTTTGCGTCAAGCAAGTCGCCAGCTTTCGCGCTTTTCACTTCTGGACGAGCTTCTAACCAAGCAACGACTTGTGCTTTTTGCTCTTCTGTCGCGCTACCATAACGTTCTGTAGAACATAGGAAGCCTTCAAATAGCTCCAGACCGCCGCCGCCAAAGCATAGACCTAGAGTATCAATGTAGTCGATAAAG
>NZ_JAWPON010000570.1:0-598 GCF_033344315.1 Vibrio sp. 2132-1
CCTGATGTTATTGTTGGTTGGAATGTTATCGACTTCGATTTTCGTCTCCTTCATAAACGTGCGGAATGGCACAACATGAAGTTGATGTTGGGTCGCGCCGATCAGCCAAGCTTCTTTCGTAGCTCATCCCAAAGCCAACAGGGGTTTATCTCAATTCCCGGACGTGTAGTACTCGATGGCATTGATACACTAAAAACCGCGACTTATCACTTTCGGTCTTGGTCATTAGAATCGGTTTCACAAGAATTACTCGGTGAAGGCAAAGAGATCCATAACGTGCATGACCGTATGGACGAAATCAATCGCATGTATCGCTCCGATAAGCCTTCACTTGCCAAATACAACCTGCAAGACTGCGTGCTGGTAAACAAAATCTTCGAGCACACTCATCTCCTCGCGTTTGCTATTGAACGGTCGAGGTTGACGGGAGTTGAGTTGGATCGCGTCGGAGGCTCAGTCGCGGCGTTCACCAATCTTTATTTGCCACAAATTCATCGAGCAGGTTACGTCGCACCCAATTTGCACCCTGAAAACTGGATTGCGAGTCCCGGCGGTTACGTAATGGACTCTATCCCTAACCTTTATGACTCAGTTTTAG
>NZ_JAWPON010000571.1:0-598 GCF_033344315.1 Vibrio sp. 2132-1
GAATGGTGTACTCGCAGGCCGATTCTGAAATACCGATGTGTACGTGACCGTTCTCTCGTCCTTTCACCGCTTCCAAAGCGTTTTGAGCTAAATTGCCAATCAACCCACACAATTGTTCTTCTGACAAACGGCGAGACAGCGCGCTCAAATCACTTTGGCAGTCAATGCTCAGTGCCACACCCAGTTCGTTGGCTTTGCTCGCCTTTGCCAAAATCAAGGCTGACAAGGCCGGTCTGCTATTCAGCGCATGTAGCGAATCCAGTTGTGATTGACTGGCTTTCGCTTGCGACAAACAAACTGAAAGCGCTTTATCGTAAGCCCCCATTTGTAAGAGGCCCGAGATAGTCGAAAGCTTATTTTGATACTCGTGACGCGCAACGCGCATGTTCTCCATGTACTGCGTCACCTGACTGATTTTCTCCGAGAGTACGTGCATCTCATTTTGGTCACGCAAGCTAAACACTGCGCCATAAGGTTCACCTGTCGACGTACGAAGCGTACCTCTGTTCATCACCAAATTTTTACCATTCACGCGAATCAATCCATTAATGTAATCGTCACCTTTCAGCGAAAAACTTTCAGGGTTATCTATCCCGTC
>NZ_JAWPON010000572.1:0-597 GCF_033344315.1 Vibrio sp. 2132-1
CCTGCTGGATACAGAGGGTACTCTTACCCACTCCGCCTTTCTGGTTGGCGAAGCTGATTACTTTTGCCATACCCACCTCTATTTTGGTTTCTCGCAGGTGATCAAGACCACCCCCAAACTTTCACATGTGAAAGATTGTAGCGATCATAAAATGATACTGCAATATCTAATTATGGTTCTGTTAAAACAAACTTTAAACAAAAAAACGGCCATGAAGGCCGCTTATTGACAAGGTTTGTGCTGTCAGCGCAATTGATTTGCTGCTCCAAGCCCATTCGCCAATAACTGCATCGCATCGTTGAACAGCGCGGAGCCCCGTTCCGGTGTGAGCAATTCCGGCATATCTTCTCGCGGCCAAGTACCGGCTACTTGAATGAGCAAACTGGCAGCCCAGTGAATCTGCTTTTCTTCACTTTCATCGGCCAGAGTGCATACGACGGGGAAACCGTACTTACGCCCCCAGCGACTCACCTCTTTGAACGATACCAGCTCAGGCTTTTGCAAATCCCGGCTGTAGGCCTCAGCTATCATGTGGTTCAGTTCTTTAGCGTCCATTTATCCCACTCTATTGTAAACAAGACATTTTTATCTTTTATA
>NZ_JAWPON010000573.1:0-595 GCF_033344315.1 Vibrio sp. 2132-1
ACTGTCACGCAGAGCACATTCAAGTACTCACTAAAGGCCGTGTCAGTGGCAAAATCTGGAGCAACAATCTGAGCATTGAACCGGGCGGTAAGTTCTTCGGTGAAGCAGCAGAATTGCCAGAAAAAGAAGTGGTTAGCCTGAAAGGCAAAGCGCAAGAAAGCGCAACGGCGAAAGACAACAGCGCCAACACTGAAAAGCGACTCGCGCGCAAAAGCGCATAAAAAAGACGGCGATTAAGCCGTCTTTTTCGTTTTACTGTTTGCATCCAATGTCTGGTTTTACATCGGGTTGAGAATCAGCGCAGAACGCTTGGCATTCGGACCAAACGCCGATGCCGCACGTGCTTTCACTTCTTCTAGTGTTACGCTCTTAGCGGCTTTCTCCACATCCAGCACAACATCCAATCCGTAGTCGTGCGCGAGGTAGCGGCTGTAAACCCAAGCGCGAGAACCAGGGTTGTCACCCAATCCTTGCATCGCGACAGCAAGCTGCTTGGCCGCAGTGTCGACTTCTTTCTGGGTAATGTTAGTCGCGAGATCGTCGAAAACCTTATCCAACAGTTTATCCATCAAACCCACATCTTTTGGATCCACCT
>NZ_JAWPON010000574.1:0-594 GCF_033344315.1 Vibrio sp. 2132-1
CAATTTCGGGCTGACCAACAAGGCACTTGGGTCATCGGCACGCACTTTTTCGCGGTGAAGATACTGAAACAAACGGCGAATGGCTGACAGCATACGAGCACGTGACGTCTGCTTGTAATCCAAATCCACCAGATACGTTTGGTATTCTTGAAGTCCAGACAAACTGATGAAATCGAGGCGGTAACGATGATGCTCCATCCAAGTGAGAAGCTTCATTAAGTCATTTCGGTACGAAGCCAGCGTATTCTCTGACAGACCGCGCTCCATCCACATTGCATCTAAGAATTGCTCAACAAGCGCAAAATCTTGTTGATTGACAGGCTGTTGTGCCGTCATTCACGCTTCCTTTTATTGTTCATCTATACCCAGTGAGAGTAAGACAGCGCCAGTGTGAATGCTATAAAAAATTGGCTCAGGTGGGGAATCTCACGATATTCGCTGCATTCCTAGGCAGTTTAAGGTTAAAATCCTCTGCAACAGCAACACAAAAAACGACGAATATAATGAAAATCGGACTCTTTTACGGCTCAACAACCTGCTACACCGAGATGGCAGCAGAGAAAATTCGCAACATTATTGGGGCAGACCTTGTCG
>NZ_JAWPON010000575.1:0-594 GCF_033344315.1 Vibrio sp. 2132-1
TGTAACGCCTGCTGCAGTGCCTGGGGACTGCCTTCCGGTGACGACACCTGCCACAGTCACAAGCGATTTATGCTCTTTATCAACCAATTGTTTCATACGCGTAAAACGAGGAAGTATTCCCGCTTCTTCTAGCAGAGTAATTGGGTGCCGATTCAGCGAAAGACCTGTACTGGCATAGTCTTCAATAAGGCTTTCATATTCAGATGGCTGTGCTTGATAGCTAACGCTTGGCTCTTCGATATGATGAAACAAAGGCAAATCGGACAGTGAATCCATCGCTGCCCAACGTGCGTTATAACGGTTACCCGATAAGATCTGAAAGGCATTTGCAGAAGCTAATAATTCGATATCACGACGACTTCTCAAGATTTGTTTGACCTCTTGTATTGAGTGATAGCCCGTTTTTGGTCGTCGTTCGACTAAGCGAGTCGCGCTTTCCTCATTAAAGCCCTTAACCAATCGAAAGCCCAGTTGCACACCAAGTCGGCCATTGGGGCGTTGAATCAAATGATGTTGGTAATAGGAAGGATTGACACAGATAGGCAGAACTTCGACGCCGTGACGACGAGCGTCTTGCACCAATTGAGAAGGGCT
>NZ_JAWPON010000576.1:0-593 GCF_033344315.1 Vibrio sp. 2132-1
GCAATAAACGGCTCTACGAGAGACACCGGCAGATACGCCGCGCCGCCTTTCTCTAAAATGAAGTCCAAAGCAATACGCGCAGTCGATGTGCGCAGGTACGGAGCCGGAATTTTAGGGTGACGCTCAGAGTGCTCAGAAGCGAAGCGTGTTCCCCAATCCACATACACATATTTGTGCTCAAACACCGTATCTAATGAATCTTGCTCGGTAGAAACCAGCACAAGGACAACATCCGCGACTTTTTTACAATTAAGCTCATCAGCTTTGATTTGGTCAAACGCAAATGCCATATCTAACGTGCGCTCTAATAAGCTACGGCTTAGCATTTCACGGCCCATCACCTCGGCCATAAAGCCGTAACCGCCGAAAGAATCCGTCACAATACTCAAACAGTTTTGCAAATACGCATCCCAAATGTTCGGCGTACCGCCCATGGTGAGCTGTAATGCTTTTCCATCTTCAAGTGATAATTCCAGTTTTGCTTGCTGCAATGTGGTGACCATAACTTCGGCATAACTGATTAAGCGTTCCCCTGCTGAGGTCAGCTTTATGTTATTTCGATCACGAATAAACAATTGAGTATCGAAGTAACT
>NZ_JAWPON010000577.1:0-593 GCF_033344315.1 Vibrio sp. 2132-1
GTCCCAAGCAACCTCAAGATGCCATATTCGTCATGAATGAATACATCATCTTGAAGTGACTTGGGTTTTTACAGCTTAGCAGACTGAAAGGGGATAAATGTGATAACTCGTTGAAAATGGGAGGTTATGAGCGTTTGAGAGGGGGTAAAAGTGTTTGTTTGCTTGTTTTTTGAACGGTTTTTAGTTCCAGTTTAGCTGGTTTGTGCCCCGTTTTTTAGCGTCAGTGAGCATTTGCCCAAGGCGATCGAGCACATATTCTGGTGCGTCTGATTCCTTAAATGAAGTAGAGACGGCTGTCAGAGTAATGATGATGTTTTGCTCGCGGAACTTAAACGGCAGCTGACAGATATCGCGCTGAATATTCTTCATCAGTTCTAACGTGTATTCTTCACTTTGTTCTGGGATCAGCAGAATAAACTCCTCACCGCCAAAGCGAGCGACGGTTTCGGTATCAGACACACGCTTATTGATAGCACGAGCGATGATCTTCAGCGCTTTATCACCAGCGGTATAACCATAGCTGTCGTTTACGGCTTTGAAGTTATCGACATCAAACAGTACCACTCGTAGATTTTGTTGAGAGCGAATCCAAC
>NZ_JAWPON010000057.1:0-1482 GCF_033344315.1 Vibrio sp. 2132-1
TCAAATTACTTTTTATGAAGCGATTGATCATGGTGTAGGTCAAGATGAGCTGGTGACTAACGTATTGGTTGAAAGCATTCAAAGTGATGCTGACGGCACACAAGAGGCTGTTGTGGCTCCCCTAGAAATCGCCATCCTTGATGCCGATCCAGTGATCGAAAATGAGTCATATAGTGTAACCGAAGGCCAAGTCATTTCTGGCAATGTACTGGAGAATGACATTGATATTGATGGTGACTTGTACATTCGATATGTCAGAGCCGGAGGAGAGATCCAGTCTGTCCCTGATGGTGGCTCAGTAAGTTTTAGTCTAGAGAAGGGTGAATTAACCGTATTTTCAGATGGCTCTTGGCAGTTGAATGCCAGTCGCAACTTAGATCACACGGTTGAGCAAAGTCTCGTTTTTGATTATCTCGCAGCCGATGATTCAAAAGATTACGGTGTAGCAACCGCAACTATCGACATTATAGATGGCCAAGCGGGTTATGTAGGCAGCGCTACTATAAACGCAGCAGAAGTACCTCTGGGAGAGGCATTATTAACCACCGAAGGCAGTGTTAATGTGATTGCTGGCTCTGATAACCCTGATCCGACTAGTTTGTATTTTGGTGGGGCATCCATTACTAAGTTAGAGGCATTAGGGCTTACAAGCTCAGTCTCTGATAATGAGCTTAGCTACACGTTAAGTTCCAGTGGAAAGCAAATCACAGCATTTGCCAATGGTGTCACTGTATTTACGTTAACATTGAGTGGCATTGAGTCGGGTAACGATGTACTAGCTTCAATCTCGCTTACTCTTGATCATCCTATCGATCAATTCAATAGTAGTGATACGGTCACTTTCCCGCTGATCATTGGAGGGACAGATCTAGACTCCACACCGCTTGTAGAGAATGAAATTGATTTCGTGTTGAAAGATGGTGTTGATCCTACGTTGAGCAACTTGACTGTCGTTGCAATGGAAGAGATTAATCTAGAAAGTGGGGCAATCTTTAAGACTGGGAGCCTTCAACTCGATATCGGGAGTGATTATGTTGACTCTCTTCGATTTAGCGAATTAAACCAGCCCACATTAGTGAGTAGTGAAAGTGAGTTGCTTTACCGTCTGTCTGATGACGGTACGACAATTACTGGCTATATCTTAGAAGGTGGGGTGGAAGTAAATATTTTTCAATCGAAACTATTGTCCACATTACCTTTAGAGTCTAGTAGTGAAATAGAGTATTCCTTTGAATTATATCGCTCTTTCGATCTGTCAAAAGATCAAATCCTGGATATACCATTGTTAGTTAATGCAACAGATTCAGACGGTGACACCACCTCCGTAACACTGGATATTACCTTAGAGGCAATAGAAGGTTTGAACGATGATGCCTCTTTAACAGTATATATTCTTGATGGTGGTGATGGATACGAAAACCAGTTTGAAGTTCCTAGTGTCACGATTCAAGGTGACGCACTCAAGATAAGCGATGAGTGGCT
>NZ_JAWPON010000578.1:0-592 GCF_033344315.1 Vibrio sp. 2132-1
GCAAATCTAGGTTTTATCGCGATGTCGCCAATACGAACCAGTTTACCCGTCCGAAAATATTGATACGCTAAGCTGTGTTTGACGAGCGCTACACCTTGTAGGGATAACGCAGCTTCCAACACTAAGTGCGAGCCACTGTATTTTAAAGCGGGCTTTGCCGCAGAGTGTCCAAGTCTTGCTAACCACATGTTCCAGTCGAGATCGGGCCACACGTCTTCGATGAGCTCTGCTTTGCTTAAATCTTCGATGCTATAGATGCCATGTTCCTTCTGATACATCGGATGACATGCTGGGTAAAAGGCTTCGTCCATCAGCCACTGCGATTCTAAATTTGGGTATTTTCCTAATCCGTAGCGAACGCACAAATCTATCTGACTATCTTGAAAAGAGACAAGATCATTTGTGGGCTCTAGTAATAGGGCAATATCAGGATGACGTTGACGAAAGGCGGTGATTTTAGGCACCAACCAATGGTGGGCAAAGGAGGGCGGTGTTGATATTGAAAGGTGGTTCGGGTTTGGATCCTGGTTGACAAGACGTACGCCTTGTTGCAAATGGGCAAACCCTCTTTCTGCCTGAGTAAATAACAGTT
>NZ_JAWPON010000579.1:0-592 GCF_033344315.1 Vibrio sp. 2132-1
CAGTTGATGTTCCCGTTTGGAATGGAAAGCAAGATGGAATCGGGCATTGTGATGCCGACGACTCAGTTTTGGAATCCGATTGCTATCAATAACGTTGAAGCGCAAAACGACTTTTACTCACGTGAGAACTTAGCGGCGTTAAAACTGTTGCAGAAACAGGCGCAAGAGCCAGAAAAGTTAGCGCGCTTGCTAGAGGTTTATCACGAATCATTAGGCTACAACATTGTCCGCCGTGCAGAAGAAGCGAAGGTGGCACTCTCTGATCAAACGGCTTACCGTACTGGCATCAACTTATTGTCGGAGCTGATTGAAGTGGACGTTCAGCGCGATGAGATGATTGAAGCGATTGAATCACCAAAGAACAAGATGACGGCGCTGGTAACAGAAGCTGTTGAGCAAGCAGGCGTAAAACCGGATGCGATCTTTATGACTGGTGGTTCCGCTCGTTCGCCGATTTTACGTGACGCGGTACAAACTGTGTTGCCAAATATTCCTGTCGTCAGCGGTAACTATTTTGGTTCGGTAACCGCAGGCTTGGCACGCTGCGCGGACGTTTGCTTTAAGTGATCTTTAGTTCTGAGCGAGTTACGGA
>NZ_JAWPON010000580.1:0-592 GCF_033344315.1 Vibrio sp. 2132-1
TTTGCTCGGTTGAATGCTGTCGAGCAGGGTCATCTCACTGACGTAATCTTCGCCGCGGTTGGTCGCTCGTCCGTATTGCGCTTGCTTGGCAAGCTTGCCCGAACGCAAATAAAGATCCGCTTTGATCGGGAACGCATCTTGCTCAGACAACCACAAATCGATCTTCTGATAACTCGCTCCCTTGGTTTTGGCCGTTAGGGCAAGGCGATAAGCCGCGATGCTCTGTCCATTTATCGTGAGGGTTTCCGTCGCTTTCCACTCGCCTTGGTAATCCTGGCTCCACGTCAACGTTGAAATATCACCAATTGAGGCTTCACCAAGCAGCTTTTGCATTGGCGTAATACGAATTGGGCGGCGGCTCTTTGGCATTTGCAGCCAGTAGTTGTCGCCCATCATCAGCATCTTCTGCCCCGCTTCGACCGCCGATTTGAACACCACCAGCGATTCACGGTTTGGCCGCGTGTACACATGGTAGAGACGCGTTTTGTCCAACTCTTGGTCTTGATACAAACGCACCAGAGACACCACTTTAGAAGAATCATCTTGCAAGCGGTAGCTGTCGGCTTTCTCAATCAACTGCGCGACTTGTTGT
>NZ_JAWPON010000581.1:0-591 GCF_033344315.1 Vibrio sp. 2132-1
ACATTTCGTTGTCTTACATCGGTTCCACTAGCTCTTACTTAGGTTCAGAGTTTAGCAATGGTGGCGATATTTTAACGGCGTTCACCTTCAACCACTTTGGTGCGTTTGGCTCTGTGTTGTTGGGTGCAGTCATGGTATTAGCCTGTTTAACCACAGCGATTGGCGTAACAACCGCAGGCAGCGAGTTCTATGACAACACCTTTAGCAAAGTGGACTACAAAAGCTGTGTCGTCATCACCATGGTACTGTCAGGCTTTATCGCCAACATCGGTTTAGAGCAGCTATTGTCAATCACTTTACCTGCGGTTGTGGCACTTCATCCTGTGGCGATTGCTTTGATGATGATGGCTCCCGTTCGCAACACAATGTCTCAGTTCATGTTGGTGCTTACCGCGTTCACCGCACTAGCATTTGGTTGTGTCGATGCTCTGCACATTTTGGGCTACATGCCGGAAGCTGCAGATCAATGGATGAGCCACAACATGCCTTTGTATAATGAGTTCGCGAGCTGGATTGTACCTAGTGTCATCATGGCAACGATCGGACTTTTGTTCACTAAAAAAGCAGAAGAAATCAAAGAATTCGAGCTGG
>NZ_JAWPON010000582.1:0-591 GCF_033344315.1 Vibrio sp. 2132-1
CAAATGCAGCAAGAGACCAAGTTGGACGAGCTTAAGTCCGAAGAAGTTTCGTGGATTCTCGGAACGGTATTGGTTGCGGAAGATAACCCAATCAACCAAAGCGTGATTTCAATGCAGCTACGTGAGCTTGGTATCGAACCTGTGATTGTGAACAACGGCCGTGAGGCTTGGGAGTACATCAACCAAGATGGAAACGTCGTGTTGCTGCTGACCGATTTTCACATGCCAGAAATGGATGGCTATGAACTGATCAAACATGTGAGGGCGTCTGGTTTCAAATCGCTGCCAATCATCGGTGTGACGGCGGAGGATGCTCGCCTTGCCAGTGAGCGCACACAAGACATCGGTATTGATGATGTACTTTACAAGCCTTACGACCTCAACAAATTGAAAACCGTTTTGGTGCCATTTATTGGCAAGAAAGAAAAGACCCGATTACCGGATTGGATTAAACGTTTTAAAACGCAAGACGCAAAAGAAATTGCGCGTGTGTTTAGCCAATCTATGGCGACGGATATTGAAAACCTACAAGCTGCCTCGACTGAGCGAGATAAAAAGCGGGTTATCCACGGCATCAAAGGTGCGGTTGGG
>NZ_JAWPON010000583.1:0-590 GCF_033344315.1 Vibrio sp. 2132-1
GAAAGACATCTACGCAGCCCTCAAGAAAACTTACTGCGGTTCCATCGGTGCTGAATACATGCACATGACTGACACAGAGCAAAAGCGTTGGATCCAACAACGTCTTGAGTCTGTCGTAGGCCAGCCATCATTCAACCAAGATGAAAAACGCACGTTCCTTGAAGAGTTGACTGCAGCGGAAGGCCTTGAGCGTTATTTAGGCGCAAAATTCCCTGGTGCGAAGCGATTCTCTCTAGAAGGTGGTGATGCGCTTATCCCAATGACGAAAGAACTGATTCGTCATGCGGGTAAGAGTGGCATGCGTGAAGTGGTTATTGGTATGGCTCACCGTGGTCGTTTGAACATGCTGGTGAACGTACTGGGTAAGAAACCACAAGATCTATTTGATGAGTTCGCGGGTAAGCACGATGAAACGTGGGGTACCGGTGACGTTAAATACCACCAAGGTTTCTCTGCAGACTTCGCAACTCCTGGTGGCGATGTTCACTTAGCGCTTGCGTTTAACCCATCTCACTTAGAAATCGTAAACCCAGTGGTTATCGGTTCAGTGCGTGCACGTCGAGACAGTTTGAGTGACAGCCACGGCAGCA
>NZ_JAWPON010000584.1:0-590 GCF_033344315.1 Vibrio sp. 2132-1
GCCTCTGGCGTGTGGGATAGCAAAAATGCCACGCAGAGAGTTTTTACTCGGCAACGCACTCGCTGCCACCATTTGGGTTTTGGTGTTCAGTTTACTTACGCATTTTGCATTTGAGCACCTCAGCGCACTCAGCCATTTATATAGCCACTACAAATACGCAATCTGGGCGAGCGCCGCGGTTGTGTTCGCATTGATGCTCCTAGGCTTACTCAAGCGAAAAAAAGCAAAATCGTCGCTATAAATGCACTTTCAATAAAGGCTCATGGTATCAGTAAGATAGATGCCATGAGCTTTTTTCTTTCCTCCAAATACAAAAATTACGCAGCCATTTAGACGTCTAGACGTTGACAATAAAAGTCGGTGAGATTAGTCTGCTCACTTCTCTTATTATTATCTTTGTCGTTTACATGTCCGGTTCCCAACAAACTACTAAAACAGTTGCACCGTCTGCGGTCGCACTGATCCCATTGATCGTATTCCTTGCGCTATTTATTGGCGTAGGCACTTACTTATCTTTGCAAGGCGTGGAATTTGCCTTCTACCAGCTGCCAGCACCAATTGCGGTATTACCAGCCATCATCATTGCGTTT
>NZ_JAWPON010000585.1:0-590 GCF_033344315.1 Vibrio sp. 2132-1
GGTCTGCAATTGGGATCATTACTTCATAAAACCTTTTCTCGTCCCCGGTCTTGTTACCGGCGCAGAGAAGAATCCCCTTACGCTTTGGATCGAACGCAAAGAACGCTCTGATAGGATCTCCTTTGCTTTGGACCCGAAGCTCTTTCATGTTGCTGTAGGATGAACCGTTAACAGTATCCGCGTATGGCCTCGACAGCATGGGGCCTCTATCTCGCAGCACCATCATCGAAGCCAGCACGTTTGCTCTATCGGTATCATCCAGAGCATCGAACCACTCATCAAAGGTGTCGGTTGTCTCGATGACCCACATGATTTCTCCTTACTTAATATAGGTGCAATCCTATATAGATTCAAACCTATAATCAAGAAAAATCGGCGGCGATGGGGGCCGAAATGTCAGTAAGTAGTCATGTGACTAAAATAGGGGGTAGAATAAGCCTCGATATAGTCATGTGACTAAAAGGTGTCCTGAATGAACAACCTACCCCTACTGCTCGATGCAAGAGAAGCCATTGACTACTACCACCAGCATCCAGGCATGACTGATGCAGAAAAGGCCTATGTGGTCGCGTTCCTAAGCGGAGAGGGGC
>NZ_JAWPON010000586.1:0-590 GCF_033344315.1 Vibrio sp. 2132-1
CCCCTGGCTTCTCAAGTAAAGAGAAAATCTCTGATATTTCAGGCCGCGGTGTAGGTATGGACGTAGTTAAGACGGCGATCAACACCCTAAATGGCTCAATCGACATCGATTCAGAGCTTGGCAAGGGAACAAAGATCACCATCAAAGTGCCACTGACTCTTGCGATTTTGCCGACCTTAATGGTGGGTGTTGGCGGTCATCCGTTTGCACTACCACTTGCGTCAGTAAACGAGATTTTCCACTTAGATTTAAGCCGCACCAACGTGGTAGATGGTCAGTTAACCATCATCGTTCGCGATAAGTCTATTCCACTGTTCTACCTACAAAACTGGTTGGCGTCTAAGTCTCCTCGCGTGGAGCAACGCATCGGTCATGGTCATGTTGTGATTGTGCAGATCGGCAGTCAACGCGTTGGTTTTGTCGTCGACACGCTTATCGGTCAAGAAGAAGTGGTTATCAAGCCATTAGATAACTTATTGCAAGGTACACCAGGTATGGCTGGTGCGACGATTACCAGTGATGGTCACATTGCATTGATTCTTGATGTGCCAGATCTATTGAAGCAATACGCAGCAGCTTCGCGCATCTAA
>NZ_JAWPON010000587.1:0-589 GCF_033344315.1 Vibrio sp. 2132-1
TTTGCGAGGAGATTGACAATATCCTGCCAGCTTCGCTGCATGGATTCAGGAATCTCATAATCTAGTGTTTGAAATCTCCCCATAGAGGCCTTCCTTTCCGGTAGTTTCACATCCTGTGAATCGAAGATTTATGCAGTAGTAATTGTTATAACATTAGTCGTTTTACTTAAGTATAGGGTCGCCCACAGACGAAACAAAAAAAAGTCCTGAAAACCTTTCAGGACCCTAAATTGTTGGAAGCCATCTCAAATATGAAACAAATTTGACGAACTTATGGCTTAAGTGACGCCAAGGTTTCTAACGAAATGTCTTGCGAGTAGTCTACATCGTCAAAGTTAAAGCCGTTTAGTTTCATGAACTCGTCTTTAAAGCCTTGGTAATCACCAATCTCTTTAAAGTTCTCCGCATTCATTTGTTCTAATAAATGACTCACTTCAGCCTGCGTTTGCGGATCCAGTTCTAAGTCATCAATTCGAATTAATCGCTCGCCATCAACAGAAACTTTAGGCTGATCGTAAAGCTTCGTCGTGAACAGACGTTGCATTTGTTCGATGCAGCGTTCATGCGTGCCTTTCTCTTTCATTACTCG
>NZ_JAWPON010000058.1:0-1448 GCF_033344315.1 Vibrio sp. 2132-1
GAAGTCGTCGCTATGAGCCTCATGTCCAGTCACGGAAGGATGAATCAGAAGCCATCAAAAACACGGATTTTAAGGCCCACCGCTGGGTTGTAGAGAGAACACACAGTTGGATGAATCGCTACCGTCGTGTCCTGACTCGTTGGGAGAAAAAGGTCGAAAATTACGAGGCAATGCTGCATCTTGCCTGTGCCATCATTGTCTGGAATAAAATCCTTTTGGGATAGGTTCTTATTCATTCTTTATCCCATTTAGTTTATATATCATGATTTGATACATATCTTGGCATCGACGTGTTATTTCAAGCTTACCTTTAAAAAATTATCATAAAATGCCTAGAAACAGATAAAAAGTGCGAACAAAAGCCGACAAAAAACATTTTATTGTTTATGGTTTTTAGCCTTTTGCGGAAGGATGATATAATAATTCGGCTCACACATTTATTTGAGGGTAAACAGTCGGTTCTATGACCGCCATTGAAGATAAGTTAACTCAAAACATAATAAAACAGGGCTTCACTAGATATGAAACCCTTTAATTTAACCTGAGCTTATTTTAATTTACTGTTACACAACTCTTGTAGCCGATTAATAAGGCGTGCAACATGGAAGCCATCACAAACTGCATGATGAACCTGTACTGAGAGCGGCAATAACAGTCTATCCCCTTCTTGCTGATATTTTGCCATTGTTATAATGGGTGCAAAATAATCGGTAAAATTAGCAACATTTAAATTAAAGCTATCAAAATTAACCCAAGGTAATGCTGAAATATTTAAATGATTTTCTGGTGTTACCCCTTGAGGAAATAACTTGGTATCACTTTTATAACGTTCCATTACCGATAAATAATTCACCATAAATTGATCAATATCGGATGAGTATGGGCAACTCAGTGCTGAAAATGTCTCTGTTTCTTGATGGAATACGGTGAATTGTGGGTCGACTGAATCCCATACGATCAATTCATCATCTTTTATCGCCATTCTCAACTCATCAAATTGATTCACGGCCTGAGCAATCAGATAGATCATTACCGGATAAAACTTATACGCTGAATCATCCAATGACTTTTTTAACGTCGTGATATCAATTTTGCTTGTTAAGCTAAAACCACATGGTAAACGATGCCGATAAAACTCAAAATGCTCACGGCGAACCCAATTTTTTACATCAAATTTTGTATAGTTCATAACATATCCCTTCTGAATTTTTATTTACTAAGAACCTATCCCAATAGGTTTTTAGTCCAGACAATGATACCACAGGCAAAATGCAGCATCGCCTCATAATTCTCGACTTTCTTCTCCCAACGAGTCAGGACACGACGGTAGCGATTCATCCAACTGTGTGTTCTCTCTACAACCCAACGGTGAGCCTTAAAATCCGTGTTTTTAATGGCTTCTGACTCATCCTTCCGTGACTGGATATGAGGTTCATAGCGACGACTTT
>NZ_JAWPON010000588.1:0-589 GCF_033344315.1 Vibrio sp. 2132-1
AGTTCGAACTCAAGTGGGTGAGTTGCCATGTTGATGCGCTCAACGTCTTTTGACTTAAGTGCGATGTAAGAATCGATAAAGTCGTCAGAGAATACGCCGCCCGCTGTTAAGAACTCACGGTCTTCGTTTAGTGCATTTAGAGCAACTTCTAGAGACTCAGCCACTCTAGGAATCTCAGCTGCTTCTTCTGCTGGTAGATCGTAAAGGTCTTTGTCCATCGCTTCGCCTGGGTGGATCTTATTCTTGATACCGTCAAGACCAGCCATCAGTAGACAAGCAAACGCTAGGTATGGGTTTGCTGCTGGATCTGGGAAGCGAGCTTCGATACGACGTGCTTTCGGGCTTGGTACCACTGGGATACGGATAGAAGCTGAACGGTTACGTGCAGAGTAAGCAAGCATAACTGGTGCTTCAAATCCAGGTACAAGACGCTTGTACGAGTTTGTTGATGGGTTAGCAAACGCGTTGATTGCACGAGCGTGTTTGATGATACCGCCGATGTAGTAAAGCGCTGTTTCAGATAGACCGCCGTACTTGTCGCCAGCAAACAGGTTAACGCCGTCTTTTGCTAGAGATTGGTGAACGTGCA
>NZ_JAWPON010000589.1:0-589 GCF_033344315.1 Vibrio sp. 2132-1
GAGGTACGGAGCAAACTGGATCACGCCTTAGCGGTTCTTGCTGTCGAGGCGCAGCAGGAAGCGGACATGTACTGGAACGCGCACAAATCAGCGCGTGAAGAAGCGTCAGAGGACGAACAAGGGCGTGTCGGTACACGGGTTCGCATTCTAGGCGTATCACTCGTTGCAGAGTGGTATCGCAACAGATTTGTCGAACAAGTTCCCGGACAAAAGAAAAGGGTTCTATCGACACATATCAAGAAGGGTCGCGGTCATGCCTACAGCATGTCGCACTTCAAGAAAGAGCCTGTCTGGGCACAAGAGTTGATCCAGCAAGTTGAAACCAGGTATGCCGTGTTAAGACAACGCGCCACTGCCTTAGCAAAAATTCGCCGGGCGCTAAACGAGTACGAGCGCCAGCTAAACAAGACACATAGCGACGAGGTGTGACAACATGACAGCATCTGTAGCGGCCACTGAATTGGCGAAACTGGGGAAATGTGAAGCGATGATCAAGAAAGTCGCCAGCCATCCGCGCCCTGCCCTGTCAAAGCGCCCACAATCGCCACAGGGGACAGATAGCACCCTTCGGGGTGAGTTCGCTCATTTC
>NZ_JAWPON010000590.1:0-589 GCF_033344315.1 Vibrio sp. 2132-1
CATTACCAGCGAGCGTCTTAGCGTTATTGTTCCGCCAAGAGTTGATTGATACGCCTCAACAGCTCAAAAAGCTGCAAAAGCAGTATGACAGCGTGAGCCGTTTGATCTATTCAGGCAATAGCGCATTTTCGATTGCTGATTTCCATATCAAAATGTTGTCTGCAAGGATTCGAACCGTATTGGGAAGAATGACCGATTCGGCGCTGCCACTGCAAAATTGCGCTGAAGAACTCAGTCAAACAACTGCTGAGGTTTCAGCCGCGTTGAACCAACAAAACAGTGATATTCGACGCGTGCGAGATGCGACGCAAGAAGTGGAATCTTCAGCGAATTCGGTATCTTCAAGCACCAACGATGCGCATATGCTGATTGATGACACCTTGAAGTCATGCATGATGGCCAAAGAGACGATCGATCAAACGCATACCAACCTAGCTCAATTGAGTCTTCAAGCTGAAAAAGCAACGGAAACGACGTATCAACTGAGCGATCAGGCACAGAAAGTGAATCATTTGATGGTTGAAATCGGTGGTATCGCAGAGCAGACCAACTTGCTGGCGCTGAACGCGGCGATCGAAGCAGCAAGGGC
>NZ_JAWPON010000591.1:0-588 GCF_033344315.1 Vibrio sp. 2132-1
GGTGTTTTGGGATTTACAAAGGAGTAGACACGAGGGGAGCTAAAAAAATTTCATAAAAAAACCGCAGTTCGCACTGCGGTTTTAGTCGATAGATTAGAGCAGACTTCTGTTACGAAAGGCCATTCATTAATTCTTCACGACGAGACTGGGGAACTACACTCCAGTGTGTGCCGTTAATAGCACCTTCTAAGGCCCAAAGTAGCTCAAGGCTAACTGTGGTGGAGTGCGTGTCTCTGATCGCTTTATAAGCACTTAGTGCGCCTTCTTCTTCAAGTTGAGCAACAGAATCAATACCCGCTTTCTTAAGCATTCTTTCTGTAGCCAATCTCAGATTCGGCAGATCTTTCAAGCGATTAGGCTTAGTGCTCGCTTGTTGTTCTTTCTCAAGTTTGGCGTTTTCTAAGGATTTTTTCGCTACTTCAATTAAGCGATCGCTAGATTCCCATAGTTCGCTGGAAATAGCGTAGTACTTAGTAACGACTGGGAAGCCACGTTTTTTATAAACGTAAGGCTTTAGACCCTGTGTCTCGAAGTCAGATGAAGTTTGTTGGTCTGCTCGTATATGAAGCTGGTTGTTTACCACTAGTG
>NZ_JAWPON010000592.1:0-588 GCF_033344315.1 Vibrio sp. 2132-1
AGCTAACGCAGTCATCATTATTGCTTACTCTTTGTTACATTAAATGTGACAGATTGAGCAATGCGCTGCGCCGTAGCTGGCGGAATATCTCCGACCACCGAGATTTCATAATCACCATTCACAAAACTGTGTAAGGTTCTACGGCCTTGACGAACCAGTTGTCCTTTTAATGAATGCTCATCTTTGTTTGCTACGTAAACAGAGAAGTTGAACAAGCCATCAGAATACAACTGACTTTCTACCATTTGGTCTGTTGATGCCATACGGTAGCGATTGAGATCGTTTGGATGAAAACCGTCTGGAGTCCAGCCCACAGTCCAATTGCTCGTGCCAATTTCACCTTTCGGCATTGTAAGCACAGCAGGAAGTTGAACGTCTTCAAGGCCGCTCATCAACTCTGCAATTTTAGGGTTTACTGTGTAAGAGATCGTGCGGTATTGCTCTAGCATCTCGCCATCACGATCGACAAGATCGGCGCGAAGTGGCAATTTGCTCTTTTCGTCAATCCAAAGGACATAGGAATAACGTAGTCCGTCTTTCGGCACAATGCGTAATACCTGAGTTGGAACACCGGCTTCACGCGCACGC
>NZ_JAWPON010000593.1:0-588 GCF_033344315.1 Vibrio sp. 2132-1
CTGCTCGAGATTGTCGAACTCTTTGCGCAATGACTCTGTGGTCACGCCTTCACGCCTTTGGTCATGAGGTTTGAGCTGAATTACCGTTTCAATCATGGTGAGTGGTGCAGGGCCGGTGGCGGTTTCTGCACGGCCAATCTTGCCCCAAACCGTTTTGACTTCCGGTACGGTTTTGATCAGCTTGTTGGTTTGCTGAACCAACTCACGTGCTTTACCGATGGAAATGCCGGGGTAGGTGGTCGGCATGTACATCAAATCGCCTTCATCCAATGGTGGGATGAATTCGCTGCCTAGTTGGCTAGTTGGGTAGTACGCCGATGCTAATAGGCCGAGCGCCAGTACGATCATCGCTTTCGGATATTTCAAGCTCAGATTAAGCAATGGACGATACAGCGCAACCAGACCACGGTTAACAGGGTTCTTATGTTCTGGCAGTATTTTACCGCGAATAAAGTAGCCCATTAGAACTGGCACGAGCGTGATCGCAAGTGCTGCCGCTGATGCCATGGCATACGTCTTGGTAAAGGCGAGAGGAGAGAACATCTTGCCTTCTTGACCTTCCAGTGCAAACACTGGAACGAAGCTTAA
>NZ_JAWPON010000594.1:0-587 GCF_033344315.1 Vibrio sp. 2132-1
GTAACGGCTGCGTGATTTATGCAGCTTTTCCGCTTGAGTCAGGAAGCTTTGGTATTTCTGTTCCACTTCTTGAGCCAATTCATCCAGACGTTCATCAGAGCAATCCAATGCTTCGATTTGTGCTAGAAGGTCTTGGTGATGTTGGTATAACTCATCAGGCATAACATGATGCTTACGAGCCATCGACATCACTTTAGAAAAACGCTCTTCGACATAAGCCATACGACCTGGATCAACATCGATGCCATCCAAGTAGCTACGAAGTTCGTTTTTGGTTTCTTCTAGCTGGATCATCGCGTCAGCCAGCATATTTGGTAGCTCGGCTAATTTTTCATCTAATTCCGCTAATTGAATTAGGGAGTGATTGGCCGATTGCAAAATACCAAGCGCATTGACTTCTTCACCTTCGTAAATAAGTTCGAGGGCTTGCTGACAGGTAGCGGCGAGTTCACCGCTATTGGACAGTCGTTTGTGCTCTTGCTCGAGTTCTGCGAATTCTTCTTCACCTAGCGATAACTCATTCAGTTCTTTGATTTGGTATTCAAGCAACTGTTTTTGCGCCTGATTCTGCTGGCTGTTTTCCTTGA
>NZ_JAWPON010000595.1:0-587 GCF_033344315.1 Vibrio sp. 2132-1
CTGGCGTTGGGGATTACATCATCAATGTCGCTCGTGCAGCCGCAGGAAAAATCATCGGAGGGCCGGGTTTCATTGCCGTGCTTGGCTCGGGTTTAATGGGCTCTGTGTCGGGATCTAGCGTGGCGAATACCGTGTCGACAGGGGTGATCAGTATTCCGTTGATGCAAAAAGCAGGTTTCCCTTCGCGCTTTGCTGCAGGGGTTGAGGCTGCGGCTTCTACTGGTGGTCAGTTGATGCCTCCGGTGATGGGCGCGGGCGCGTTCATTATGGCGTCTTATACTCAAATTCCTTACGTGGATATCATTGCTGTATCGTTTGTCCCTGCGTTGATTTATTTCTTATCGGTCGCGTTTTTTGTGCGTATCGAAGCGAAGCGTAGCGGCGTGCAGAAAATTACAACCAGTGACGAATCGCTTATCAAAGTTCTGGTGAGTGGTTGGCACAACCTCATTCCTTTGGTGGTTCTGGTGACGTTGCTCGTGAAAGGTTTTACACCCACTTATGCGGCAGGCCTTTCCATCATTTCTGTTGTTGTCTCTTCGTGGTTTTCGAAAGATCACAAAATGGGACCAAAAGCGATCATCGAG
>NZ_JAWPON010000596.1:0-586 GCF_033344315.1 Vibrio sp. 2132-1
TGCTTTTGTAAACAGCAAGATAGGAAAGATGCAAACCACCAGCGCCATTAGAGCTGGTTCAATGGTTCTTTCTCTACTTATTTTGGTCGCCGGTCAAAACAACTGGTTTCACCTTACGGAGATTGCAACCGAGACGGTAACAAGGATCAACTTTGAAGACTTTTTGTTGAAAGGCATCCTTGGATTTTTGCTTTTTGCTGGCGGCTTGGGCATCAAGCTACCCAACTTAAAAGATCAAAAGTGGGAAATCACGGTATTGGCTCTTGGAGCAACCCTGTTCTCAACCTTCTTCATCGGCTTTGTTCTTTATGGCCTTTGTATGCTGATCGGCATACAGTTTGATTTGGTTTACTGCTTGCTATTTGGCGCATTAATCTCGCCTACCGACCCGATTGCCGTTCTAGCTATCGTTAAAAAGTTAGACGCACCTAAACGTATCTCGACACAGATCGAAGGGGAGTCACTATTCAATGATGGCTTCGGCTTGGTTATTTTCGTCACGCTTTTCACCATTGCATTTGGCTCAGAAGCACCAACAGTCGGTAGCGTCACTCTACTCTTCATCCAAGAAGCGATTGGCGGGATC
>NZ_JAWPON010000597.1:0-586 GCF_033344315.1 Vibrio sp. 2132-1
TTACTAGTACCAACTATCGGACATGCTTTTTTAACCTGCCACTCGGGTAAAATTGCAACTATGGTTGGCTCATAACGAGTGCTTTGAGGAAGTAACAATGAGCAAATGGATTACCGCATTACTGATCAGTCTGTTGTCATTACCGACCTTTGCTGAACAGTTCAAAAACATGAAAGACATCGAAGTACACTATGTGGCTTTTAACTCGACTTTCCTGACACCTAAAGTCGCTCGCAGCTACGACATCAAACGTAATGGTTACGTGGCTGTAGTGAACATCAGCGTGTTAGACAGCGCCTCTTTAGGTAAGCCAGCGGTCGAGGCGAAGGTAGGCGGACACGCGAAAAACTTAATTGGTCAAACTCAAAAGTTGACCTTTCGTGAAATTAAAGAAGGTGAAGCCATTTACTACTTAGCCGAGCTGCCAATTACTCACGAAGAAACTTTTACCTTCGATATTGATGTTAAAGCTGGAAACAAAGGCTCAGGTAAGCTTAAATTCACCCAGAAATTTTTTGTCGAAGAGTAATTGGGTTGTGATGATCTAAATGCTTTTTGATCTAAGTAGGCCAAAAGCCTCTATCAG
>NZ_JAWPON010000059.1:0-1405 GCF_033344315.1 Vibrio sp. 2132-1
TCGTTACATTACGCTCTGGCTCTTCAATTAGGGCGACCGCCGCCAAAGCGACATTTACCATCTTATCGCTGTGGGATTGCGATTTAATTAACATCACTGCCGCGCGAGGTTCTACGCCCAAGTCATGAGCCTGCTTTCCTTCCGCAGTCAGTTGTCCTTGCTCGGTAACAAGCCCTAATGAAAATAACAACTGCTTAGCTTGTTGCAGCGCGGCAGCAGAAGGAATATCGAGCCATTTTAGCTCATGAATATCGGTCGTCCCCCAAAACGCCAGCTCCATTACCAAGCTCGCAAGATCGGAATGCAAAATCTCAGGTTGTGGCACTTGTGGCTGTTGCTTGAGTTGACTTTCTGAATAGAGGCGAACGCAAATCCCCTCTTCAATTCGCCCAGCACGACCAGCTCGCTGGATGGCTGACGATTGAGCTATACGCGTTTGCTCCAATCGTGTAAGGCCATTTTTCAAGTCAAAACGCGCAACGCGCTCCAAACCAGAATCCACCACAAGGCGAATGCCTTCAATTGTCAGAGAGGTTTCCGCAATGTTGGTTGCCAATACGACTTTGCGCTTACCTTTTTCTGCAGGAGAGATGGCTTTCTGTTGCTCAGTAAAGCTCAACTGACCATACAACGGGCATACTTCAACATCGTCCGGTAAGTGCGATAAACGCTCTTGCACTTGCTTGATGGCCGCCACACCGGGAAGAAACGCAAGCAGAGAGCCTGACTCTTTATTCATCAAACTCTCTATATTTTTTGCCATTACCGTTGAAAGATGATCGTTGGCAGTAAGCGGAACATAGCGAGTTTCCACAGCAAAGCTGCGCCCTTCTGATTCAATATAACAAGCTTCCGGCAGTAAAGATTGCAACGCTTCTTGATCCAACGTTGCCGACATCACCACCAGCTTAAGATCGTCTCGCAATGCTTCTTGAACTTCCAAGCTAAGCGCCAAAGCCGTATCGGCATGAATACTGCGCTCATGGAACTCATCAAAAATCAGCAAATCGACGCCATCTAGCTCAGGGTCATTTTGGATCATGCGAGTCATGACCCCTTCAGTCACAATTTCTAACTGAGTAGAAGCACTTACCTTTGTCTCGCCACGAACGCGATACCCCACTCGCTGGCCAACTTGCTCGCCAAGTTGCTCGGCCAAATATCTCGCGATATTGCGCGCGGCTAATCGTCTTGGTTCAAGCATGATGACTTTCCCAGTCACCACTTGGTTCTGGATAAGGTGTAAAGGGAAGTACGTCGATTTACCCGCACCAGGCGCGGCTTTTAAAATAACCTGATGTTGATGTTTGACCGCCGTAAGTAGCTGGGGCATCACGGCTTCAATCGGCAATTGTGACAAAGGAAATACCTTATGGTGTAATGGTGGCAACATTGTACATAAAAA
>NZ_JAWPON010000005.1:0-184933 GCF_033344315.1 Vibrio sp. 2132-1
TTTAAAATACAAAACGCCCGATGAAGTACATCGAGCGTTTTAGTTAAAAAGTGTCAACCCATATCAGGACGGGTCATTATTTCTTTCTGCGAGTATAAATCCGAGATTTTGCTTTACTTGGCTCTGGCTTGTTTTTCGCCAGCTTTAGCACTGCTTTTTGCAAAATCTGGTTGTTTGGGTAAGTGATTAAGTTACCGTTGTCGTGCTTAATTAACACGTGAAACATGCTGATTTCTTGAATCTCACCGCAGATGTCTTCATCTTTGTCTACGACTTTAATTCGGTCACCCACTCGGTATGGGAAGACAAAAAAGATCAAAAAGCTGGCAGTGATGTTGCTCAGAATTGACCACTGCGCAATAAACGCCACACCTAATACGGCAAAAATGGACGATAGGAACAAAGACACATCACCATAGCCAATACCTGTGATAATGGCAAAAATAGAGGCGGTCAAAAATAGCAGCGCGACATTGAAACAGCGCTGAATAAAACTCAAACGAGCCTTTTTTACACCTTTCGTTGTTGCCAAATTTAGGATGGCTCTATTTACAATCCTCTTCAGGATGCGATACGCGATCAGGACAAAAATGCCCATCAATAGTTTGTAACCGAGGGAGCCCGTAGTGAAATACTGGCTCACTTGCTCTAATTGGATCCAATCATTCATTTCTTCATCTCGACGATATCTAGAAAGCGGCTTTTATAGCTGATTTTTTGCTGTAAGTAATCACAATTTTTCTTTACACCATTTGTCTCTGTGTTGAGGTTCCACAGAGTGCTATATAAGTTAATCAAAGACTTAGTGAGTATTACGAACTCTTTGGCTTTATTACTTATATTCAACCAAAGCTGACGTGATTTTGAAAAGAGCAATCTTTGAGCTGTATCCCATATCCGACATTCTATGACGCTAGTTCCTTATAAACGAGCTGAATATGACTTTTGTCCTGATAACCTAAGGTGTATTAATTGAAATAGCTTTTAGGGCGTTGAAAAATGGAAGAAGATGAAAAGGCGATTATGATTTTATTCGTGATTGTTGGCCTTGTACTCGTTTGGGTCGCGCTTGAAGAACTTAATTATCTCGGGCTCACAATAAAATAAGCCCCGTTAAACACAAGTTAAACGGGGCCCTTGTCTTTTATCAATGTGAATTCAGGCTAGCTAACCGCACGCACTTTGCCTTGTTTCAAATCGTTCAGCACTTGCGCTTTAGGGCCATCTGCGATGATGCTGCCTTTCTCCATCACAATTACGCGATCAACGATGTCGAGCATAGACGTTTTATGCGTAATCAGAATCAGCGTTTCACTAGGTTTCAACTGTGCTAATTGATGTTTAATGTGCATCTCTGAGCGATTATCCATCGCACTGGTTGGTTCATCCATGAGTAGAACAGGAGGACGACCCAAAAATGCACGAGCGATCGTGACTGCTTGACGTTGACCCCCCGAAAGCATTGCACCACCTTCACCAACTTGGCGTTCTAAGCCCGCTGGGTCAGATTGCGTAAACGCAGTAACACCGGCACGATTCGCTGCGTCTAGTACGTCACGGTCATCGGTTAATGGGCGACCTAGCGTAATGTTGTCGCGGATAGAACCAAAGAACAGATTCGAATCTTGCGGCACACAACCAATATTACGGCGAATGTCGACATGATGCAGCTGTGCGATGTCGGTATCATCAATGCGAACATGACCTTCTGTCGGCTGATACAAGCCCATGATGAGACGCTCTAACGTGGTTTTACCCGAACCGATACGGCCTATGATCGCTACTTTTTCGCCTGGGTTAATGGTCAAGCTCAAATCTCGAATCGACGCCACCGGTGAATCTGGGTAATGGAAGGTCACGCGTTCAAGTTCAATTTTGCCTTGTACTATTGGGCGGTGAATGTAACGTTTACCTTCTTCTTGTTCATCCGGCATTTCCATGACTTGATTGATAATTGTCATAGAAGACTTCGCTTGGTTGTAGCGCGTAGAGAGTAAGGATAACTGAACCAAAGGACCAATCGCGCGGCCGCTAAGCATGGTTGCGGCAATCAAACCACCCATGGTTAAGTCGCCTTCTGCAATTAAGTAAACGCCTAGGATGATCATCCCTACGTTACTACTTTGCTGGACAAAACCTGCCGCGTTTTGAATGCTATCCGTAATTCGGCGGCTTTTTATATTCCAGTTCGCCATGTGCGCAACTGCCTCTTCCCAGCGGTATTGGAACTGGCTTTGCGCACTGAGCATTTTTACGGTTTCTAACCCAGCCAAGCTCTCTATCAAATTGGCATATTTTTGCGATGCTAGGCGTGAACCCTCCTCTATGGAGCGACGCAGCGGTCCTTGTATCAGTAGCGAATGAATAATCAAAATGACCACGCCCACCATCGGTACATACACAAGATCGCCAGCCATTAGCCATATAATCACTAAGAATAAAATGGCAAAAGGCAAATCAATGAGAGCACTGACGGTCGCTGAAGTAAAAAACTCTCGAATAGATTCGAATTCTTGTAAATGGCGAGCGAAGGCACCGACCGAAGGCGGCTTCGATTCCATTCTAATCCCCATCACTTTGCTGAACAGTTTGGATGAAATCAGAATGTCAGACTTCTTGCCCGCCACATCAATGAAGTAATTTCTCAGTGACTTGAGAATGAAGTCGAACAGGAACACGACAAAGATGCCACTTGCTAGTACCCATAGGGTTTCAAACGCAAGATTCGGAACCACTTTGTCGTACACCAAGCGAGTGAATAGCGGAGCGGCAACCGCAAAGAGGTTGATGAGAAGTGATGCGATTAAAACATCGCGGTAGATGCGTTTTGACTGCCACAAGGTTGACCAGAACCAGTGGCCTTCGTTGGTTTTGAGCACTTCGGGAGAGCGCTCATCGAAACGGAATTGCTTTTTAACTAAAAAGTACCGACCAGTGTATTGCTCAAGTAGGTCTTCTAATGGAATAGAGATCGGCACCATTCCACTTTCTAGGGTGGTGACTTCGGCCTCGCGTTTCTCCATATTGATGCTGTTGAGAACGCAAGAGTCACCGCCTTTAAGAACTAAGATTGCCGGCAGAATTAGGCTGGAGATGCTCTCCAGCTCTGCGCGGTTTTCCTTGGCAACCAATCCGGCCCTTTCCGCTGCTCTTGGTAGCAAAAATGGGGTCAGTTTACCGTCAGATAGCGGTAGTCCGTTGACTAGCGCTTCTGGCGAGTTAGCTAACCCATAGTAACGGCTAACGTAGATGAGCGAATTCAGTAAAGGGTCTTTCATCGTTGATAAACCTTTTTATTCCTTGTCGACGATGAATCCTTGGAATACCTCAACAAAATGTTCAGTGAGGAAATCCAACTGGATTTGAGTTTCGATACGCGATGCGATAGTCGTAATACCAAGGTTGTGGGCAGTACGAGAGATCGACGTTAGCGTGAATTTCTGTTTTTCGTCGTGCAAGTTGTGTGTGAATAGGTAATCGAGCTTCACATAGTTCGGACGGAACTCTTGGATGTATTCCAAAGATTGGAAGTTACGTCCGTAGTTATCTACGCCGAACTCAGCACCTGATTGGCGAATGGCATTACATAACAGTGCTGTGTGGTGAGGCTGATCGATAAAGCATTCCTCTGGAATTTCAAAGTGTAGCTTAGAGGCCACTTTGGCATGTTTTTCCAGCATGCTAGTTGTCCAGCGAATAAACGATGGTTGAGACAAGCTGCTTTGCGCGATGTTAATCGCGACTGGGTCATTAAGTTCACCACTTTCTAGCATCTTAATCATTGATTCAATGACATACTGGTCAAAGATGTTGGTGGCGTCTAACTGTTCTAGTGCGAATAGGTATTGATTCGCACGATACGTTTCACCATCTTTTTCGATGCTTGAAAATACTTCGTTGTGGAATACTTTACCCCATGTGTTTTTCGCAGCTTGGAAACGGAATTTAACCCAATCACTATGAATGGCTTCTTCAACCAACGCTTTCCATTGCTGTTTACCCATCAAACTAGAAGGTGTATCACTGCCAATGAAGCCGTATGGCTTGTCTGGTTGCGCTTTGGCTTTCGATAGTGCGTTGTCCACCATCGAGAGGATTTCAGAACGCGTTTTCTGATCTTTGCTGTGTGCAACCCCTAGTGACGCTTTAGGTTTTGCTAAGCCTGTTGGGTCAGTATTTAGGCCGTTCACACAATTGACGATGCTGTCCGATAAAATGCGTAACTCGCTCTCATCCATATGAGGGAAAAGCAAGCCGAACTCATCACTAGACAAGCGAGCAATAGTGGCACCCGGTACATCAATGGTGTTTTTCAAACGTTGAGACAGTTCTTTAACGTGGGCATCTGCGCGTTGGTAATCTTTGGTCTCGTAAATGTCCCCAATGTATTCAGCATGGAGTAGCGCGATACCCCCTTGCGTTTGCTCTGCAAGCCATTGGTCGATTTGGTTGATGTAGAATGAGCGGTTACCCAATTTAGATATAGGATCGAGGTAAGCCTGAGCACGCAGACGTTGCGCCTCTTTGGCTTGCTCTTTGAATGATAGCTCGATTTGAGCAGACATCATGTTAATGCCATCTACCACCGCGATAAGATCTTTGGTTCTTGGACGAGCAAGCGGTTCACCAAATTGGTTATTCGCGATTTCATGCATTTTATTTACGATGGCCGTTAATGGTTTTAGCGAGCGACGTAGGATGTATGAAATTGCCACTAAACCAGCTAGAAAAATGACACTGAATACAGACAGCAAGCCAATAAAACCTTGCCAGAGCTGCTCGTAAGCTGCGCCTGGGTGGCTAATGATTTCTACTTCGGCGAGCTGCATCCAACCACTGGTCACAACACGCTTATCGTGAATCGCTTTAAATAGATTCATGTCGATAAACCATTGTGGCACCGTACTTGGTTTAACTGGGTAAGTACGCACGATCTGGTAGTCAGAATCTAATGCTGTAAGACGAACAACTGAGTAGGTGCTGCCGTCAAATAGAGCATTAATCACGGACTCAACCGCGACTTTATCTTTGTCCTTTAGGTAAGGAGCCAATGCCAAACCTACGGTGTTAATAGTGTTGTTGACCTCTGAACGTTGCTGTTGCTCCAAGCTGTCTCGAGTCGTGTTGAATTGGATTACGAATACTGATGCCAACAAGAGTATAAAGACCGTAACCATCCCCACCACAAGCTTCTTATATAGGGTCATGTTTCTCACTCGTCATAGTTAATTTTAGGTTTATTTAACTGCAACTTACGTTCGCGCGAGCGTAAGTCATTCCAAAGGCTCAACCGTGATGCTTTCCCTGCCAGCTCTCCAGTGCTAGCAGATGACTTCATCAACCACAGGTTTGTACCATTAAAACTGTATATCGGTAGCAAGTCGCTACGCTTAGAGGCTCGGACAATGTCAGGATTGATATTATCGAGAATGAGCGGCTCAGAACTTGGGGTAGGGTAGTAAGCTAATACCATGTGAAACTGATTCAGTTCGATGGCTTTTACGTATATTAGCCGCATCTTTGAATCTGGTATTCCTAGCTCGAGTAAAGAGAAGTACTTAGCAATAGTGAAATCTTCACAGTCTCCTGCGTTACTCCCTAAAAATTCGAGTGGCGTAGCCCAATAATCTGTCTTTCCCCACAGTTTTATGTCGTCAACGAAATACAGCTGATTAAAAAAGTCGTTAACGCCAGCGAGCTGTTCATGAGTCTCTAATTGTTTAAATAAGTCGAGGTTCTTTCGCCATGTATTTACGCGCAATCCCGCACGTTCGCCGTACACCGCTGTGACCGTATTGACCCATCGTTGTTCTTTGCTGTTCAGCGCACCAAGTTGGAACGACAAACAACTTAAGCTGATTAATAATGTAACTTTACGCTGCAAATTGGCTCGCATATTCGACTCATATCACAAGTATACTCTTCTAGAGAGTTCGTCAGTGAGAAATAAGTGCTTTTTATTTAATCACTTATCGCTCAATACTCCCTATCGCGAGTGTCTTAATGTGGTTTACTCCTTCAAGGCGTTAGTTTTGGCACTTAAGATAGGCTTAAGTAGATACTCCAAAACGGTTCGCTTCCCTGTGATGATATCGACCGATGCTGTCATTCCTGGAATGATTGGTAAATCTGCATCTTGACCAAAGTTTGTTTTTTCGGTGCGTACACGAACAATGTAGAAGCTGTTGCCTTCTTCATCTTGAGTGGTATCCGCGCTGATATGTTCCAACTCACCCTCTAAACCGCCGTACTTTGTGAAGTCGTAAGCTGTAAATTTCACGATAGCATGAAGATCTGGGCGTAAAAATGCGATGTCTTTTGGCGCAATTTTCGCCTCTACCAATAGTGTGTCTTCTGTTGGTACGATCTCGACGATATCCATACCAGGTTGGATAACACCACCGACAGTATTGATGTTCAGTGTTTTGATTTTGCCTGTTACTGGCGAATTCACAACCGTTCGGTTTACTCTATCTTCCAAGCCCACCGCTGATTCAACCAAAGCAGATAACTGGTCTTGGGCGCTGTTGAGTTTCTCTTGCTGTTCAGAGCGGAATTTGAGTGCAACATCAATACGGTTGAGCATGGATTCTCGAATCGCTGATTGCAATACGGGAATCTTGAGCTCACTGGACGTCATTTCACGACGGGTATCGTTGACTTGGCGCTGTAATTTGAGCAGTTCAATACGAGGAACAACGCCCTCGTCTGCCAAAGGTTTGGTGATATCGAGTTCTTTTTTCGCGTATTGGTAGCTTTGACGCAAGTTCCTTACTCGCGCTTGGATCTCTACCAAGTCCTGCTGCTTTTGCTGCACTTGTTGGTCAATAACAGAAAGTTGGTTGCGCAAATTATCTAGATCTTCGCGATATTCTGCTTTTTGACGCTGTGTGAGTTGAGGTCGAGTCTCTTCCAAGGTTGGTGGGAAGGTCAGTTTACCGTAATCAAGTAGTACACTTTGACGCCAGTTTTCCGTTTCAAAATCACGATTAACGGCAACACTGTTAATAGAAGCGGATAGTTGCAGCACAGATGCGGTAAGGTTGGCAACTTGTTGCTCACGTTCACGAAAATCTGAGCGAAAGCGGGTGTCATCAATAAGCAGTAACTGTTGACCTTTTTCAACCAACTGACCTTCTTTGACCAAGATTTCTTTGACTAAGCCACCTTCTAAGTTTTGGACTACTTGTATCTGTGAGGAGGGAATCACTTTGCCTTGACCAACCGTGACTTTGTCGATTTCAGCCCAAGATGCCCAACCTATTGCTGCAATGAAAAATAGCACCATAACCCAGAGCATAAAACGCGCGCTGTTGGGGGTATTGAGGAGCAATGCTGCAGTTTTGTCATCAACAAAATCCAACTCTTCATCGTTGAGTTTGTTGTAGTTATCTCGGCTCATCACAGTCCCTGCTTATATAATTACGGATTATCTTTTTGATCTTATTATTATTAACCGATCATGTCAGCATGCTCGGCTAATAAAATATGAGAAGAGGGTTATTCTCTCTTCAAATGAGCTTTCTTACACTTTCTAAATCAAACAAAAGCATAATTAGCGCCGGAGTATAGCTATTACGCCTTGAACTTGGCTTTATCCAACTGATGTTTTTTTAGTTTGTCGTACAAGGTTTTGCGTGATACCTGTAATTCTAGTTGAACCTCTTTGAGTCTGCCGCGATGTCTTTGCAATGCATCGAATAACAAGCAATATTCAAAGTATTCTGTGCGCTGAGTCATACTCTGAATTTCAAGACTTTTCTCACTGTTCCAATCTTCCATTCTAAAAGTATCTGGCTTGAGGGCACGAAGTTCAGCAAATTGGCGTAGCTGCTTAACGTTTTCTGGCCATTCGAGACTGGTGAGGTGTTTGACCTCTTCTAGGCTGATATGTGGCGGCTGTAACTGATATCGACTCGCTGTGTGGCGCACAAAATGCTTGTATAAAGGCCCTATATCTTCCTTTCTTTCATCGAGCGTCGGTAAGTGAATTAGAGTCGCCAGGGATTTTAGAGGTGGCTCGGCTTGGGTGGTCGCGCCAAAAACACGTTCAAGTTTTGGGTGCTTGAACAAGTATTCCCATTGCTCAAATGATACATGCTCTGCGCTATGTAAGTACAAACTGCAGTGGCGTTTTCCTTCACTTAAGCGGTGTATGGCTTTGTCGAGCGCTTCTAATGAAAGCTCATAGAGGTCTTCACCAGAAGCGGCGATTAGCTCACTATCTGGTGTTGCATGTATGTCGTGGGCAAATTGTGCAGCGAGTCGCCGACCCGTACCATCTTGACCTACAAAAATGAGCGGCTGGCTTGTAGGCGCACTGATCAAGGCGCGACGAATGCTCACCATGGCCTTACTGTGACCAATCATTTTCGGACCAACATGAGTTTGCATGTCGAGCTCTTTCTTAAGCCAGATGTTTTCTTGCAACAAGTTCAGTTTATCGCTGGCATTGTTGAGCGATTTCATGAGCTGTTCCGTTGAAAACGGTTTTTCTAGAAAGTCGTACGCGCCGCTTTTCATCGCATCTACCGCGGTTTTCACATCTCCATGTCCAGTAAGTACGATGAATTGAAAGTGATCGTTTTTGCTTCGCAAAGTTCGCATAAACTCCAAGCCATCCATCACGGGCATATGGATATCGGTAATGATAATCGCAGGTGTATTTGAGTCGATTACGCGTAAGGCTTCTACTGCGTTTGGTAAGCAGGTGACGTCTATCCCTTCAATCAGCAGGGCTTGAGACACGGCATCACGAATGTGTGGTTCGTCATCAACAAAGAAAACTGGGTTATTCATGGTCGTTTTCCACTTCTGGGGTACGTTTATTCTGATTGACTATTGGTAGCGTCACGATAAAGGTCATCCCTCCTGCTTGTTGTTCTGTGTTCTGATGTTTATAGGCACAGAGGGAGCCGTGATAGCTCTCTATAATCCGCTTGGAGATTGTTAAACCTAATCCAAGACCCTCCGGCTTAGTCGTAAAAAATGGGTCGAACACTTTTGCTAGGGCTTCGTCTGACATCCCTGGCCCGTTATCGGAAACAAGAATGTCGCAACTGTCATCATGACACTGAACAGCAATGGATATTTGCGGATCGATACAGTGGTTTTCCATCGCTTGTGCCGCGTTGTGGAAGAGATTGATCAGCACTTGTTCTAATTCAACGCTGTGAATGGCCAGCTTCACATCATAGTCGATGGCCGGAACTTTTAGTGTTACTCCTTGCTTAATAAGCTTGTTGCTCAAAATGCTGGTGGCAGTATGTACCGCGTCGTGCAGTACTGAGATTTCATTGTGTGAATCGTGCGTGGCTTTCCGAGTAAAGACTTTTAAGCGGGCAATGACTTCCGAAATGGTGTCATTGAGTGTCAGCATTTTGCCCAAATTGTCAGCGACCATTGGGTATTTTTCCATTGCCAACAAACGCTGCGAGTTTTCGGTATAGGTTCTTAGTGCGGAGAGTGGCTGATTTATCTCATGATTAATACTGGCTGATAGCTCGCCCAACAGTGCCAATTTCGCGGCTTGCGTCAGTTCTTGTTGTGTTTGTTTAAGCTCTTGTTGGCTTTGCTCATATTGGCGGATGGTCTGTTGTAGTTTTTGGTTGGCTTCACTCAGAACTAGTGTCCGTTGCACTACTTTTTCTTCTAGGCTCACATTGAGATGGGCAAGGCGTGCTTTGTTAACTAGGGTTTGGAACCACGCTAACGCAATTAGAGCAATGAGCGCATATAAGATCAGGAAGACGATATCGGCCTGTAAAACGGCGGCAAGAACGCTGTTGTGGTTAATTAAGGCAACGACGCGAAACCCTTTATCCAATAAATGTGTTGCGTATGCGAGGTAATTCGGTGATAGAAGCAATTGATTGTCATCAAACTCCGTGACACCACTGTGTGCCGTTAACTCACCAAAATATTCGGGTAAGGTATCGCCATATTGACGCGTTTCAGTAAGTTCATTTATTGCGCTCGATGACAGTGGGAAAAGTGCACGATAGCGCCAGTCTGGTAAATTGCTCATAAACACGACATTGTGTTTATCTGTAATGAGTACGTCAGTCGTGGTTTGCGAAAGGCGCTGTTCTAATTGCTCCAAATTCACTTTTACTGTTATCACGCCAACGACTTCCTCATTTACCCACAGCGGAGATGAGAAGAAGTACCCACGTTTATTCGAGCGCACGCCTAATCCAACATATTGAGCGGGCTCACCGCGTCGCGCATTTTTAAAATAGGGGCGATAGCTAAAGCTAGAGCCAACAAACGTATCTTCTTGCTGAAAGTTACTTGAGGCTATGACTAACCCGGTACGGTCATGAACGTAAATCGTATCGGCCAAACTTTGCTTCAACCAATCTGATAACAGTAGGTTGAGCTCTTGAGAGGGCGTTCCGCGCTCGACTGCTTTGAGTAGTCTTGGGTCGTGACTTAATAGGTTTGGTATCTGTTCAAACTTTGCCAGTTCGTAGTCCACTTCTTGTGATACTTGCGCGGCTTGTCTCTCTAGCTTTTGTTGCCATTGATCATGTTGGTATTGAGTTGCGTAATGATGAGTAAGCGCAAGCCCTGAAATGCCAACGGCACACAGTAGCAGTAAAAAATGACGTAGGGCTTTGGGGTTGAGTAAGTTCACGATCGGCTCACTGGTTTTTTGTGTCATGGTATCAAATGACGCACTGTGATGCTGTGAGCGGCAACGATAACAAGCACAATGATGTCCTTGTATTTCCTCAGTATCGGGAGCACAATCGGCAAAAACGAGTGAAGGAGTAAAGATGGAACTTGCTGATATTCGTCGTGAGTACACCAAAGGTGGGCTGCGTCGTAAAGATTTGAAAGCTGATCCTATTGATCAATTTAATCTGTGGCTAGAGCAAGCAGTTGAAGCGGGTTTAACGGACCCGACTGCGATGACAGTTGCAACGGTTGATGAAAATGGCATGCCGTTTCAACGCATTGTTCTATTGAAAAACGTCGACAAAGGTGGTTTTGTGTTTTACACCAACCTAGGCAGTCGCAAGGCCCAGCAGCTAGAGCATAACAGCAATATTAGTTTGCACTTCCCTTGGCATCCGTTAGAGCGCCAAGTTCATATTACTGGTGTGGCTGAAAAGCTTACCGCCGTAGAGAATATGAAATACTTTACTTCTCGTCCTAAAGAGAGCCAGTTGGCCGCAATCGCGAGCAAACAAAGTAGCCGTATTTCTGCCAGAGGTGTGTTGGAAGGTAAGTTTTTAGAGCTAAAACAGAAGTTTGCTAAGGGTGAAATACCAGTACCAACCTTTTGGGGTGGCTTTCGCGTAAAACCAAAGAGCATCGAATTTTGGCAAGGTGGCGAACATCGCCTTCACGATCGTTTTCTTTTCTCCCAGCATGATGGAAGTTGGGACATTGATCGTCTAGCGCCATAGGCTTATGGTCCCTCATGAATAAACAAACACCGCCGAATTGGGGCGGTGTTTTTGTAGGTAGAAGCGATGCGAATTATCGCTCTCCATTCAACACAACCGATAATTGATGCTTAAGCAGCGTTTTGGGTACAACAGAGCCGTAGCCTGCTTCCATTGCTTTATCTATTAGCTCGTTCTTGCTGTTCGCTGCAAACTTATTACGTAAGCGTGCGACGTGACCTTCAACGGTTTTTGTTGATATGCCCATGACCTGAGAGATAAATTGAGGCTTTTTGCCATAGAGCAAGAGGAAAAGCGTTTCTTGCTCGCGGCATGTGAGCTTCTCTGGTTTTGGTTGTAAGTCAGAAAAACGAAAGATGGATTGTTGATTTGGGTTGGTACTGATTGCACGACAAACCCAATACCCGACTTCAATCACGGCGGTGTCGGTGAGTTCCCTTCCGTAGAAAATGGTGCCTACGATGTCGCCTTTGTCATCTCGCCACGGTGTTTTAGTAAATATATGTGCTCGCCAGCGGCCATCTGGATAAGGGTGGATATCCAGAATTTTGAGTGACTCGCCAGTTTCGAGAACGTGTTTATCTTGGCGTTGAAATTCTTGCGCGCATTCAGTGGTTGGGCTGGCCATATCAAAATCAGTTTTACCCAAGCACTCCTCGGGCGATGTGTGCCCTAACAGTTCTGCGTATTCCTGGTTTACGTATAGGAATACCGAATCTTTATCTTTGCATCCCCAACAACCTGGTAGCTGTTTAAGGAGGGATTGTTCTATGGTATCGACTGAAATATTCACAAAAGGACTCACTACATACTGCTTATACCAATACAGAGACGTCCGTGTTATATGGCTCGTATTGATGTTGCCAAGTAGGCAGTTACGTTGCTAGAACACGTTCGTTGATTGGCGCTCAATCCAATTAAATTCATGGTGTTCGATGTTTTCGTCAGGTAGTCATAGACAACGACGGAATGGAACGAAGAGTTTAATTGGGAAAATGGTCTGTTTCATTACAGATATGTGCGCTCACGGATGTCCGCCTAATGTTCGGCTTACAACTCGTATCGTCCTTGATCATGCTTCCTACAACTCAGTTGTAATGTGGTTGACGTTCATATCACTTGTGAGTGAAAGAGCAGCACCTAAGCATATGAGAGGGACAGTGAGACAAAAGCTATGATATCAGCTTATGCCATTGTTTTCATTGTTGAGAAGCGAAAAAAAAGCCAGCCTGAAGACGGGCTGGCAACACAAGATATAATCTTGTCGACGTGTAGAAGAGGTTCTAAATTACCTAGCGAGGGTCTGCTAAGTAAGTTAGAGGTATCAATGAGATACCGAGAGCTTTAGATCGTATGCATCTTAAAGCTCGATAACTAATGTATTGAATCAGAAGCATATTAGTAAGGGGGGAAATCCCTCTATGTTGAGTTTAAGCGTGGGTTTCGATCCGTTTCAGGGACGACCTATCTAATATGGAGCACGATGTTTTACAAAATAACGGATTGTTCGGTAATAAGGATCTTTACATTGATTGATTATGCATACGTAAGGTGTTGCCTATCTATCCGTTTTTGTTAATAAAATTGGTTGCTCACTGACCGTAAATTAACCTCGCATGATCATCGTTCCGGAACTATGATCATGTAAATGAACTTGATCATGCTGATTTGATCTTGTCGATTGAGTTGGGTAAAAGTTGCAACCCAACAAAGAAGGTATATGATGCGAAGACGTAAGCTGACGGTGTAAAGACGACTGTTTAAAATGAGTGACTCCGATAACCAAAAAATCCTTTCATATCAAGAGATTATGCTACCAAAGCCGGCGGAGCTGATCACACTTCCGTCTTATATGGATTGCCACGATCATTCTTATACGCAGATCGTGATTGGTTTAAAAGGGCAAGCCGAATTTGAAGTGCGCGGGCGAGGTAATCTTGTCGGCCCTGGTCAAGGTTGTGTGGTCACCGCATGCTCTGATCATGCTTTCGGTGGCGTCATCAATCAATCGGATATTTTGGTGCTGAATATGCCCAAACCGACAAATGATGATCCTGAAATGCTTCAAAAAATCAATAACCTGGAGAGAGACCATGTCTACTTCCAGTTAGATAGTCAAATTCAGAAGCTGATACAGATGTTGGTTCAGGAAATGCGAAACCATCCGGATGACCTGCTGTTAAGTCGTGCGTGTAACGACACTGTGATTGCGTTAATGCAGCGCCATATCTCGGCATTTGAGACCAGTCGAAAAGAGTCGCGCTTTGATTTGGAGGCGATTGATCGTTACATTGAGCAGCACCTGAATCATAAGATTAGTGTGGCTCAATTGGCCGGGCGAGTGTTTCTTGGGGAAAGTCAGTTCCATTGCTTGTTTAAAGAGCAGATGGGGATTACACCTCATCAATATGTTCTCGGAAAGCGAATCGACATGGCTCGTGAATTAATCGAGCAAGGTCACCTTTCTTTAGGGCAAATTGCCGAGTTTACTGGCTTCTCAAGCCAGAGTACTTTTACTCATACTTTTACTCGCTTACAGGGAATATCACCTTCCCGTTATAAAAAACAAGTTGGATAACAACGCGTTTTTTAGGTCAAATAATCATCAAATTAGAATAAAGCCATGCACTATGCATGGTTTTTTATGTTTTATTCACGTGATCTATCTCTCGTTTTTTTAAATTCTCTGTTCTTTACAGTAGCTGATATGCCACTTGATCCTACATTTTCTCTTAGAACGAGCTCTTCACAAAAATCTTATTGATATTCTTGATATTTTGTTGTGAATGCAATGAAAAAATTAAAATTTACAACACAAAATATTACCTATTTGAATGTGACTATGTGGATGTTTTGTTATAAAAGCGAGTTTTTGGCAAAAATGTCGTAGTTTTTGACAAGTATTCTTATCGGCCTCAAAATACACTGCCAGCCATTGATAATCCTCGAAGCGGTTTTCGAGGAGTGAGATTGAGGAACACACATGTTTACAGCTACGAACGTGTTGACACCGGAATTTATCGGGCAGCCGCTTGATAAGTTGTGGTCACTGATCTCGCCATTATATATGGTGGACGAGTCTCAATGGCTAGAGCAACTATTGCCACTAGCGACGCCGACAGAGGATGAAAAATCGGCGATCACTACCCAAACGACCCACCTTATCGAAGCCATTCGTGCCGATAAGAAGTCAATCCAGATGATTGATGCTTTATTGCTGGAATACAGCTTAGATACTCAAGAAGGTATCTTGCTGATGTGTCTTGCAGAAGCATTAATGCGCATCCCAGATGCCGCGACAGCAGATTCTTTGATTAAAGATAAGTTGAGTGTCGCAGACTGGAAATCTCACCTGAAGAACTCTGACTCTGTGTTTGTTAACGCATCAACATGGGGCCTCATGCTAACAGGTAAAGTGGTTGGTCTTGGTGAGCAAGGCACCCAGAGCCCAGGTCAGGCTGTAAACCGTCTGGTAAATAAATTCTCTGAGCCTGTGATTCGTAAAGCCATGTATCAGGCAATGAAGATCATGGGTCACCAGTTTGTTCGTGGTCGTACGATCGAAGAAGCGCAGAAGAACGGTCGTCCAATGCGCGACAAAGGTTTCACCTACTCATTTGATATGTTAGGTGAGGCGGCGTTAACTACAGCGGACGCGAACAAGTACTTCAAAGATTACCTAATGGCGATCGAAGCGGTAGGTCGAGAAACTTACGGCAATGACACCAGCCCTGCGCCTTCGATTTCCATCAAGCTTTCTGCATTACACCCGCGCTACGAAGTCGCAAATGAAGAACGTGTAATGACAGAGTTGTATGACTCACTAATGCAACTACTAAAACGTGCTATTGAAGTCGACGTTGCAATCACAATCGATGCAGAAGAGGCGGATCGCCTTGAGCTCTCTCTGAAGCTATTTGAGAAAGTGTACCGTAGCGATCTTGTGAAAGGTTGGGGCAAGTTTGGTTTGGTTATTCAAGCCTACTCAAAACGTGCGCTACCAGTCTTGGTGTGGCTAAATGCACTCGCAAAAGAGCAAGGTGACGTTATTCCTCTGCGTTTGGTTAAAGGCGCGTACTGGGACAGCGAAATCAAGTGGTCTCAACAAGCGGGTTATGCAAATTACCCAGTATACACTCGCAAAGAAGCGACGGACGTTGCATACCTAGCTTGTGCTCGTTTCCTACTTAGCGAAGGTGTTCGCGGTAATATCTACCCACAATTTGCAAGCCACAATGCTCACACAGTTACGGCAATTGCTGTCATGGCGGAGCACAAAGAATACGAGTTCCAGCGCCTACATGGTATGGGTGATTCACTGTATAACCATGTTATGAAAATGTACGGTCAGCCAGTACGTATTTATGCTCCTGTCGGTAGCCATGCTGATCTTCTTCCGTACTTGGTTCGTCGTCTGCTTGAAAATGGTGCGAACAGCTCGTTTGTACACCGTCTAGTTGATGCGCGTTGTCCGATTTATGAGTTGACCCACCACCCTGTGGATGTGTTGACGGGTTTTGACACGCTACACAACGACAAAATTCCATTGCCTGCCGATATTTTCCCTGAGCGTAAGAACTCATATGGCGTCAACATTGATATCGACAGTGAGGCGAAGCCATTTGAAGCGCAGGTAGAAAGCTTCATGGACAATCAGTGGGTTGCAGGCCCGATGATCAATGGTGAGCGTTTTGCCGAAAGCATGATCAAGGAAAATGCGGCTGAGATCATCACCGCACCGTACGATCGCCGAATTGAAGTCGGCAAAGTGGCATTTGCAACACTTGATCATGTTTCCGCTGCAATTGATGCGGCGCAAACTGCTTTCTCTGATTGGAAAGGTGTTCCTGTTGAGCAAAAAGCGGCTTGTTTAGAAAAGCTTGCTGACTTAATGGAAGAAAATCTGGCTGAGCTGGTGGCGATTTGTCACAAAGAAGCGGGCAAGACGATTCACGATAGTATTGATGAAGTTCGTGAAGCAGTGGATTTCTGTCGTTATTACGCGAAACAAGCGCAAAACCTACAGCCATTTGAGCTAGAAGGCTTTGATGGTGTGAAACGCATTTCTAGCCGTGAAGGTCTTGGTGTGTTTGTGTGTATCAGCCCTTGGAACTTCCCGTTGGCTATCTTCCTTGGTCAGGTGACGGCAGCACTGATTGCGGGTAACACAGTGGTTGCAAAACCTGCTGAGCAAACAAGCTTAATTGCCGCTCGCGCTATTGAACTAATGCTGGATGCTGGTTTCCCTGCAGGTGTGATTCAGTTACTTACTGGTCGCGGAGCTGAGATTGGTCATGCACTGACTTCTCATGATGCTATTGCTGGTGTGGCATTCACTGGTTCAACGGCAACGGCGCAACGCATTAACGTCACGCTTGCGGAGCGCAGCGCGAAACCGGTTCCGTTTATTGCGGAAACAGGTGGTCAAAACGCAATGATCGTGGACAGTACTGCATTGCCAGAGCAGGTGGTGCGTGATGTGATTCGTTCGGCGTTTGCATCTGCTGGTCAGCGTTGTTCTGCCCTTCGTGTTCTATTTGTACAAGAAGATGTAGCAGACCGTATGATCAACCTGATTCAAGGTGCGATGAATGAGCTGTATGTTGGTTTACCTTACCTACACAAAACGGATGTTGGTCCGGTTATCGACAGCAATGCAAAACAAAAACTCCTTGCTCACCTTGAGCAAATGAGCAAAACACAGACTAAAGTCGCTCAGCTACAGCTGGATGAATCGTGCCAGCATGGTGACTTTGTCTCACCAAGTGCGTTTGAAATCTCGGGCATCGATGTGCTGAAAGAAGAACAATTTGGTCCAATCTTGCACATTGTTCGCTTTAAAGCGTCTGAATTACCGAACGTGGTTGCGCAGATCAACAGAACGGGTTTTGGCTTGACGATGGGTATCCATAGCCGTAACGAAACCACGTACCGTTGGATTGAGAAACATGCACGAGTAGGTAACTGCTACATCAACCGAGACCAAGTTGGCGCTGTGGTTGGTGTACAGCCGTTTGGTGGTCAAGGCTTGTCGGGTACTGGCCCGAAAGCTGGTGGTCCACACTACCTATTCCGCTTTACTCAACATCTTCTTGCTCAAGCAGAAAACGCATAAGGAGTCGCATTATGGTTCATCAGATCACCTATTTTAAAGATGCATTCTCTGCGTGGGAGCAGTGGAATCTGACTGACTTTGATTACAAATGCGAGCATGTTCTGGCATTTAAATCTGCACTAGAAGGGCAGCAGTCTACCGTTGCCAAAGTGGTTTCTTACCACTTGCAACAAGCATCAGCTCTTCTTGCAGAAACTCACCAGTTAGTTGGCCCTACAGGGGAAACTAACGAACTGTATGCCGCAGGACGCGGTGTGGCTTTGGTGATTTGTGAAAACAACATCGAGCCTGCTGATAATGCGTTATACAGTGCTTTTGCGATGATCACCTGTGCCTTAATTGCAGGCAACAGTGTGGTCGTTTGCAGTGACAATGCAGAGCTAAACCAATTGGTTAAGCAAGCTGTAGCGTTGGCAAACTTCCCATCTAACTTAGTCCAGGTTGTTGCGTACGATGCGTCTGCCCCGTTGCTTGAGAGCGATGTACGTAGTGTGGGTTATGTTGGGCGTTCACAGGTTGAGCATGCGCTCAATCTTCAACTAGCTAAGCGTGACGGTGCAATCGTCGGCTTAGTTTCTGAAACGGATTTAGAGTCACCGAAATTGGCTCATGATCCTCATCTCTCGTTGCGCTTCATTACTGAGCGCACTCGAACGATAAATATTACCGCGGTGGGTGGTAACGCAACTCTACTCGAGTTGGGGAACGAAACTCACTAACCTGACTTGTAATGCCAATCTGGAGTAACTGGACTGAGAGCCGGTCCAGATTGGTTTTTTATACTCTGATGTATTGCTGAGACGGTAAAATATCAGGGCAGGCAAGGAAGGAAATAATTATAACGAGGACTATCTAATGATAGAAAATAGCTTTGCTATCACGTCCACTTTTGTGGCGTATTTACTGATTATGGTTGCTATTGGCGTTTACGCGTATAAGAGGACTTCCAATTCATCTGACTACTTCCTAGGTGGCCGTAGCCTAGGTCCGTGGCCTGCTGCATTATCTGCAGGTGCTTCAGACATGAGTGGTTGGTTGCTGCTAGGCTTGCCTGGCTATGCGTACGCTGCGGGTATCGAGGCCTTCTGGTTAGCCGGCGGTCTACTTCTTGGTACATGGGCAAACTGGCTCATCAGTGCAAAACGCCTCCGTACCTACAGTATCCAAACTGACGCGCTAACGTTGCCAGAGTTCCTGTCACGTCGCTTCAACGATAAGTCGAAACTGATTCAGACAATCTCTGCGTTTTTCATTCTTCTATTTTTCCTTTTCTACACCAGCTCAGGTTTGGTCGCAGGGGGCAAACTGTTTGAGACGGTATTCGGTCTAGATTACACCTACGCTGTTATCATCGGTACGGTGTGTGTCGTTTCTTACACACTATTCGGTGGTTTCCTAGCGGTATCTTGGACTGACTTAGTGCAAGGTCTGCTAATGGCGGCTGCGCTAATGATTGTTCCTATAGCGGTAATGGACGGTGGTTTAGGTCAGCTAAGTTCTGATCTACATGACATCAACCCAGAACTTGCAACGCTATGGAATGACGCGAAAGGCGAACCATTGTCTGCGATTGCCATTATCTCTCTAGCGGCGTGGGGCCTTGGTTACTTTGGTCAGCCACACATCCTAGCGCGTTTTAAAGCGTCTCGTTCAAACAAAGATCTAACAACTGCACGTCGTATCGCAGTGATTTGGACGGCACTATCTATGGTTGGTGCAATGCTTGTTGGTCTTGTTGGTCTGGTTTGGGTTACGGGTCATCCGGGTACTCAACTAGAAGACGGCGAGAAGATCTTCATGCTATTGGTTAACGCAGTATTCCACCCTGTCGTTGCGGGTATGTTGTTAGCAGCAATCCTAGCGGCGGTAATGAGTACCGCTGACTCACAGCTCCTTGTTTCATCTTCAGCGCTTGCAGAAGATTTCTACAAGCAAGTATTCAAGCCAGAAGCGTCTTCTGAAGAAATCGTAATGATTGGTCGTATCGGTGTTATCGTTATTTCGCTTGTTGCGCTATTCCTAGCGATGACGCCTGATAGCTCAGTACTTGGTCTTGTATCTTACGCTTGGGCTGGTTTTGGTGCGGCATTTGGTCCTGCGGTTGTACTTAGCCTTTACTGGAGCGGTATGAACCGTAATGGCGCGTTAGCAGGTATTCTTGTTGGTGGTATCACTATCGTAGTTTGGAAGCAGCTAACAGGCGGTTGGTTTGATGTGTACGAAATCGTACCGGGCATCATCTTCTCTACGCTTGCCATCATTGTGGTAAGTAAAGCAACGGGTGGTGCTGCGCAAGACGTGTTAGACCAACACCAGTCGTTCGAGAAAAAACTGGTTGAACTAGACTAGTAACTTCCCGTATATGAACACAAAGCCCGCTATTTTAGCGGGCTTTGTTTTATCTGAAACTTAATTAACGTTAATGGTGGTAGCTTGAGATCAAAGCTTAGCATTGCTCGGTTAGATTGGAGTGTTAGTCGCGACGAATTTTGGCGTAAATAACGGTGTTACTCAGCTCTCCCGATGTAGTCAGACGTTCGTTTCTGAGCTCTCCTTCGAACTCATAACCACAGCGCTCGGCTACAGCCCGGCTCTTTTGGTTGGTGCTATCAGCATGAATTGCGATTCTCTTGGCGCCCAAGTCATCAAACGCATAGCGCTCAACTTCGAGCACAGCCTCGGCAACATAACCATTGCCAACGGCAGCATTATCTAACCAATAACCTATCTCGAAGGATGGTACGTCGGGATCTCGAATCATCAAGCCGACCGCACCCAGTAAGCGATCGCTTTCCTTTTCAATGATGTAGTAACGCAGCTCTTCTTCGAAGTTTTCAAAGTTTGCGATGGCTTTCTCTGTCCCTTCTATCATCGCTTCTAATGTCAGCACATGAGGCACCCACGGCAGATAGACTTCGAGAGTCTTTTGGCTGCGAACGACAGCTTGATGCGCCTCTTCGGCTCGTTCTAAACAAGCAGGGATGAGTTTGAGACGTTTCGTTTCCATGCCGACTCTCCTATGGGTGAAAAATGAACGGAAAATCATTTAAACAGATGTACTTAGAATGATCTAGTCAACGCCGTCATATTATTCACTTGGTTTGCCAGAGAGAAACTGAGAGAATCGAACCGTTATCAAACCAACTAGGTTCATTATGAAACTTTTAGTAAGAAACTTGGCTAGTCACATGACCGAGCAAGATATCCGCAAATTATTCTCAGCGTACGGCAAAGTAGAACTGTGTTCGCTAGTGCTTGATCAAGACACGGGTTTGTCGAAAGGCTTCGGTTTTGTCATCATGCCGGACGAAGCAGAAGCCATTTCTGCTCTTGAAGCACTGAATTTGACGAACGTAGAAAAAAGCAAAATTCGCGTGAAAGTCGCACAAGACTAATACAGAGAAAAGCCAGCGTTATTGCTGGCTTTTTTGTCTTTCTATTTAGAGACCAAATTGGCAACATTCTAGAATGTCTTCTCTTTTCGTTTTAGCGAGATTGATCATCAATTCTCTCTTCAAGTTGTTTCATTAAATCCTTTAACTGTAGAGAATCGAAATTGTTTGAATTCGGCACTTGGTAAGCGTCGTTGACTGTGTAGAGCATCAAGCTTTTGCTAGAGAAGAACTCTTTCTGTATTTGGACTTTGACAATGTCATCAAGAGGTAGACGGAAGTAAACCGTTGAGCCCTGGCGGTACTTCAAGGTGTTGGTGCTTGCATCGATATCTAGCGTTTTAGGATTGAACGCGCGGCGCGTGAAGTACGTTGAGAGCAGTTTCAATCCTATTATTGTGAGTGCTACGAGTCCAAACTCGACGATCTTGTCTGCTAGGTAGGAAAAATAGAACAGCGACAACAATACAGTTCCTAGCAAGAAAGGGTTGTTCTTGGGCAGATTTTGTGAAGTTTCATGGATGATCATCCGACATATCCCTCTTCTATACGCGGTAAGCTCACCGCACCAAGTAACTCCTCAGTGTTTCGCAAGGTAATAGCGTACGCCACGCCTTGATGCTGCTGATACATCGGATCGTGCCTATCTATCCATGCTTGCGCCATCGGTCGCTCATAAGGATGAGGGATGTTTGCTGTCATGTCAGCAATTCGCTTATCTCCAGCGAGTAAAGCCACTTGTTGGCAGTCATCGATATTGAATGGCCGGAGGACGAGTCTTTCGGTAGTGAGAATCGGTTGTATCGTCATGCATTTCTTCCTTGATGAGACGGCTATAGCTGCTAGCAACTGGTTTGCGGGGTAAATCAAGATAACAAGGCGTCTCGAAAGCTTGATCTAGCCAGCTGTAAAGTTGTCATGCGCCTTACTAAATAATAAGCCCGAACAATTGCTTATGTGTAATGTGTCGTATTATTACACACATAAGCACGTTTGCTCATATTGATGGTACAAAAGTTGAGGTCTGACCAATGTCTCAGTTTTTTGATACTTTCGTTCAATTTTTTGAAGATAGGGCACAAAAAATTAAAGGAGCTTTTTAATTGTGGAATTATTTTGAACAAAATATGTCAATTGTCAGTAGGACGAAAAAGTAGGGAGAAGAGAAATGCCGGATATATATTGCGCAGCTTGTAGAAAATCAACGCAACATAAAGTGATTATGAAGCGTTGCGAGCCTCAGTCTGTTGACTCGTTAACAGGCAAAATGGTGAGTTTTACACAGCTGATGGCGAAATTTGTATCAGGTGAACATTATTACGAGATGGAGCCTCAATACTACTGCCGTTGTTGTAATCATCGTGCAATTGGAGAGGTTGTTCCACATCCTACACGGCATACATCGGCCGCACTCTAACTCTGAGTGATAGCCATGATTAATGGCTAAATAGGGCGGCGTTGCCCGAACGACATATCTATACAGGCGTGTCATGCGCTTTCAAATTTGCGACTCCACGGGAGCCGCTAGGTTGCTTTTTCTCTTCATATCACGGTTACTAAGTGAGCGGCAATAATCATAGCTCTTTCCCTCCTTCGTTGTTTTCTGGTTATTCTCTGCTGAATTTCACATGCTGTACATTTGATGGTTTGCAATTGTTTGAGCAACGATTAATGTGATGCTTTCTAAGTGGTTACAAGGAAGTGGGTTAATGAGTTATCAATTGGACCGGATTGATTTACATATTTTGAGAGTGCTTCATTCGAGAGGCAGAATTCCAGTTGTAGAACTAGCAAAGCTGATTAACTTAACGACTTCTCCATGTTCTGATCGTGTAAAGCGGCTAGAAAAAGAAGGGTATATCAATGGTTATCATGCGGAGTTGAATGCGGAAAAGTTGGGGCTGGATGTGCAAGTATTCATCCATATTCGTTTAGACCAAACCAGTTTTTCTATTTTTGAAAAGTTTGCGAAAGCGGTGGAATTGATGCCTGAAATTGAAGAGTGCTACTCGCTCTCTGGAGATTTCGATACCATGATAAAAGTTCGTGTTAAGAGCATGAAAGCGTATCAGGAGTTTATGTCGAGCAAGTTAGGCACGCTTCCGGGCGTGATTCAAACTCGTAGTGAAGTGGTCATAGAAGAACATAAAACGGGATTTGGTGTTAATCCCGAGCTCCTTGGTTAGGCGAGGCATGTGTTGAGCCTCCTTATTGAGCGTGACTTGGCGTATTATTTTTTCAAGATAAAAAAAGGAGCCGAAGCTCCTTTTTAATAAATCGGTGAGCGATTATGCCCCGATAAAGGTGCTGATAACGCCAATTAAACCACCAAAAACACCGCCCCAAACGACTAGCCAGCCAAGGTGTTCTTTAATCATTTTTTGCACCATTTCTTTGACCAGTGCGGGTGTTAATTCGCTCAAGCGCTGATCAATGATGCCTTCAATGTTCTGCTTTATCTCATCCATCATAGCAGGAGATTCGAACTGCTCTTTCAGTGCTTCTTTGATGTTATCGCTCTTGCTCAACTCAATAATGGATTCTTGCATCTTTTCGACGAAAGGCTGCCGCATAGGTTGTAATGCCTCCGCGCCGCCAAACATCGCTAGCATGCCGCCAAATTGAGAGCCTTCGATCACTTCTACCAAAGAGTCAAACGCTGGGTTTAAATCCACTTTCTCAATCACAGGTTGAAGATCGATGTTTACACCGCCCGCCATTTCTTTGTTCAAGAATCGATCGATGTTCGCTTCGGTAAAGAACTGCTCCATCATCAAGTTTTTGATAGCCAGTTTAAACTCTTCAAATCGCGCGGGGATCACGCCAGAACCGTATAATCCAGGCACTTTTTCAAACAGCATGTGGATGGCAAGCCAGTTAGTGATGGCGCCTGAGAACGCAAACAGCCCCGCATACCAAAGGTAGTCGTTTTGTAATTGATGACCTCCAGCCATCAAAGCGATAGCGAGGACATTCGTTAGCAAACTTTTGTTCATAGTGACCAGTTATATGTGAATATCGGAATAAATAAGTGGGCCTGATTCTATACCTAAGTCACATTGAGATGCTAGGTTTTGCCGTGATGAGTGACCGTGTTGCGAAGGGATAAAAATGGATGTACAGAAAAACAAAACCCGACAATTACTGTCGGGCCACTGCTTTTTCTTAGAAAAACTAAGATTCTATTTTTAATTTTAGATGCGGTAGATCTTACAACAAAGTTGGCATTTCCATCTTTCTGAGTAGCCGAATAGCTTGTCAGCCCAACTTGGTTTGAGTTGTACGATCTGCATTGAACCACATTTACACATAAGCTAATTACCTTATTGTTAATCTAATAACTAAGCCACCTATTGAGTATAGCTGCTTCTCAAAAAGTGAAATGACAAATGAAGACAGCTCAAAACTCTGTATTGTGTTCATTGCAATGGATACGCAACGAGGCGGTATATTAGCAGAAAAAATGTGAGCTTTATCATGGAGAATGTTTCATATATGAGAAACTATAATGGCTATATGAGTATAGGGTTATCAATAAAAATGAAAAACGGCGCTTCATGCGCCGTTTTTATTGGGTTTCTCGCTAATTAAGAAACGTGTTGATTTTCTAACTCTTCAGCGATAAATCCGCCAGTTTGATGGGCCCAAAGCTGGGCATAAATACCGTTGTTCGCGATGAGCTCTTGGTGAGAACCTTGTTCAACAATACTGCCTTTATCTAGCACGATGAGGCGATCCATTTGTGCGATGGTCGACAATCGGTGCGCAATCGCAATAACGGTTTTTCCTTGCATTAACTCATTCAAGCTTTCCTGAATGGCTGCTTCGACTTCTGAATCCAGAGCCGATGTCGCTTCATCCAGTACCAGCAATGGTGCATCTTTGAGTAGCACACGAGAAATCGCGATACGCTGACGCTGGCCGCCAGACAGTTTCACACCACGTTCACCAACTTGCGCATCGTATCCGACATTACCAAATGGGTCGGTCAGAGTTTCAATAAACTCATGGGCATGCGCTTGCTTAGTGGCTTTCAGCAAATCTTCTTCTGTCGCATCTGGGTTGCCATACAAAATATTGTCTCGAATCGAGCGGTGTAGCAGAGAAGTATCTTGGGTCACCATACCGATCTTTGAACGCAAAGAGTCTTGTGTAACTTCTGAGATGTTCTGTCCATCGATCTTAATGCTGCCGTCTTCGACATCGTGGAAACGAAGTAACAAGTTCACCAAAGTCGATTTTCCGGCGCCGGAGCGCCCAACCAAGCCGACTTTCTCTCCTGGTTTGATGTTGAGATCGAGATGGCTAATTACGCCTTTGTTCTCACCGTAATGGAAGCTGACGTTATCAAAGTGAATGCCTCCTTCAGTGACAACCAAGTCTTTTGCACCTGGTTTATCTTTAATATCAATAGGCTTAGAGAGCGTTTTCATTCCATCGACAACGGTTCCCATGTTTTCAAAGAGGGCGCCAACTTCCCACATTATCCACATCGACATACCGTTTACGCGCAATGCAAGACTAACAGCAATCGCAATCGCGCCAACGCTAATGGCACTATCCAACCACAGGTAAATCGATAAAGCAGCAACGGAAAATACCAAAATATAGTTTGAGATCTCTACAGCGACGTCGAAGCCGGTCACTAGGCGCATTTGACGATAGACCGTATTTAAAAATCCTTTCATGCCTTGCTCGGCATATTGGGTTTCGCGCTGGCTATGAGAAAACAGTTTGACGGTTTGAATATTGGTATAACTGTCGACGATGCGCCCTGTCATTGTCGAACGTGCATCGGCCTGCGCTGAAGCGACGTCTTTGAGCTTAGGGACAAAATAGATTTGGATAGCGATGTAAGCGAGCAGCCAGACGATCATTGGGATCATCAAACGCCAGTCTGCCGTCGCTAACATAATGATCATACTGGTGAAGTAAACCGTAACATAAACAAATACATCCATAGCTTTCATCACGGTTTCGCGCACAGCTAATGAGGTTTGCATGACTTTAGTTGCAACTCGGCCTGCAAAATCATCTTGATAGAAGTTTAAGCTTTGATTGAGCAAATACCGGTGTGCAAGCCAGCGGATAGACATTGGGTAGTTGCCCAATAATGTTTGGTGAACGAGCAACGAATACAAGATCACCAATATAGGCATGACAACCAGCAATAAGGCTCCGTAGAAAATCAAATCCGATTTGTTGTCTTGTAAGAACGTTTCTGGATTGCTGGTAGACAACCAATCAACCAATTGTCCCATGGCGCCAAACAACATTACCTCAACAACAGCCACAATTGTGGCCATCAAAGACATGATGATCAAAGGCTTTTCATAACCACGAGTGTAATAACGCAGAAAAGCGAACATCCCTGAAGGAGGCTGATCCGGTGTAGATTTGGGGAACGGCTCTGTAAAGCCTTCAAATCGTTTAAACATAACTCATCCTAAAGTTAAAACAGTGCCATTTGGGGTGGCTAAATCCATCGATTCACGCAGCTTTGGACGAAGCCGCGTGTATAAGGGTTTTTGGCTGCTCTCGAGAAAGCAGACGGATTGACGAGAGGGGCGAAAAAATAGTCTAACCGATTGTGTTTTAAATGTAACTAGTTGGTTATGGGTGTGGTTGTCTATGGTTCTGATTCTTATGATGAATTCTTATCATGTTCATCACGGTGCAATAAAAGCTTAAACCTGCAAAGTGACAATAAAATTTAGGGAAAAATGAACTTAATGCAGCAAAAATTACTTTTGGGCAATTAAATTAATTGTCAAAACAGCAAAACTGAAGTTAACAATAAATTTACAATCTCCTCATTCTAGTGATAAGGAATGTATTGGATGCTATTACACGAATCAGTGACCCAATTTGCTAATGGGAAAGAAGAAAGCACGCAAAGTGCTCAGCGCCAAACCGCAAACTGCGTAGTGATGGTGCCACCGAAAGAGTTTCGTTTTAATGAAGAAACCGCACAAGATAATGAGTTCCAACATAAAGTGTCACTCAGCCAAGAAGAAGTCTCACGTCGAGTAATGGCCGAGTTCGCGAGTATGGTTGCAACGCTGCGTCAAGAGGGCGTTCAAGTTGTTGAGTTTGATTATCCAACTTCAGATGTTGCGACGCCAGACGCGGTATTTCCAAACAATTGGTTTAGCACTACGCCAGATGGCACGTTGTACACCTTTCCAATGGCCTGTGAAAACCGTCAAAAAGAAGTACGTCCCGATGCGCTTGTAGCAGCACTAGCGCAAGCAGGGCGAGAAGTTCATCGACGCAGCAGTCTAACTGAATATCTTGACGAGCAAGCGTATTTAGAAAGCACGGGTGTGATGGTGTTTGACCACCTAAATAAAACGGTCTACGCCGCACTCTCACAACGTTGTGATCGTCTGGTTTTAGAAGATTACGCCGATCGTATTGGCTATGAACGAGTGATTTCTTTCCAAACTCGTTTGCCGTCTGGTGCGCCGATTTATCACACCAATGTGATGATGGCGGTTGGCGAACAGTTTTGCGTGATTTGTGACGAAGTGATCCCAGAATTTGAGCGTCGTTTTGTAATGAAGTCACTCGCCAAAGACAAGCAAGTCATCTCAATTTCGCTTGATCAGATGAACCAGTTCTGCGGTAACATTCTGCAACTGGAAACGATCAACGGCGACAAGGTGATTGCGATGTCGCAATCGGCGTACGATGCATTCTCACCTGCACAAAGAAAGCAATTGGCAACGCACGGTAAATTGCTGCCATTCGACGTTTCTACCATAGAATCTATTGGTGGTGGCTCGGTTCGTTGTATGTTGGGTGAGGTGTTCTTACCGAATCGTAAAGCTGTGCTTTAATAAACTGCACATTTCTTTTCAGCCGCAGTGAAAGGCTGACGAAGCGTTCTCTTCAAGGGTTTTTAGCCGTTAGCTCTGTGGCAGTACAGACTAACGGCTTTTTTGCGCTTTTTAGTTTTCTGACGATTTGCATAGGCGCCGCTTGGTTTAAGCGCCTAAAATAGGATGGTTCACCTAGCAGATTGTGGTAAAGTCCGCGCCTGCGTTTTACCGCATCTTCATTATTTTTATTGCTTCTTCAACCCAAAGTACAAGGTTTTCGTTAATGCCATTTTCTACTCTCTCATTGAGTTCTGAGCTGATTCACGCACTGCCAAAAGACTTCAAGAGACCGACCGATATTCAAGCGTTGGCCATTCCTGAGCTGTTGGCTGGTCAAGATCTATTGGCTTTGGCAAATACAGGCAGCGGCAAAACCCTTGCTTATGGTTTGCCTTTGTTGGAAAAGCTGAGTGTCAATCCAGAGCAAAAAGCGCTGATTCTTGTGCCAACGCGTGAGCTGGCAATGCAAGTGAGTGAAGCAATTAACCAAGTTGGTCAAGCTCTTGACCTCAACACAGTGTGTTTGTGTGGCGGCGTTGATAAAGAGCAACAACAGCAGGCGCTAGCGACAAATCCTCATATCCTTGTCGCGACGACAGGTCGTTTGGTTGATCTGGCAAACAACGGTTTAGACTTAAGCAATATCCATTACCTAGTGTTGGATGAAGCGGATCGTCTGTTGGATATGGGCTTTTGGCCTGACGTACAAAATATTGCGGGGCTTATTTCAAACCAGCGTCAAACCGCGATGTTCTCGGCAACGTTTTCAGATGAGTTGAAGGGTAAAGCGAAGCTGCTTATGCCGGCACCAAAGCAAGTTGCAGCGCATCAAGAAAACAGCACCAACCAAGATATTGCTGAAACGCTGTACCTCGTTAACAAAGGCAGTAAAACCAAGGCATTGATTGAACTGATTCAAAAAAACGCGTGGACTCAGGCATTAGTCTTTATTGGTGCGAAAGAGAACGCCGATGGCTTAGCGAAGAAGCTGAATAAAGCGGGCATCTCAACCAATGCGCTGCATGGCAATAAGAGTCAAGATGAGCGAGAAGAAGCACTGGCGCAGTTTAAATCTGGGCAAATTCAGGTGTTGATTGCCACCGATCTACTAGCGCGCGGCATTCACATTGAGCAATTGCCTGTAGTGATCAACTTTGAACTGCCAATGCATGCAGAAACCTATGTTCACCGGGTAGGACGCACCGCTCGCGCAGGCGAACAAGGTGTGGCGGTGTCATTGGTTTGTCATGGTGAAATGGACGCACTAAGCGCGATTCGTCACCTGACTCAACGTGCATTACCAGTGCAAGATATGGCAGGTTTTCCAGTAACGGATAAGCCATCAACTGGCGAGAGCAAACGCGCGCCACGTGATAAAAAAGCCAACCGTCGAACTCATGCTAAGAAGAGCATTAAGCAGTTTCAAGGTAAGTCGAAACGCCCAGCCCCGAGTGCGAAGTAAAACAAAAAACACGCTCTTGACGGCATAGTCGGTTCAGAGCGTGGCTTACAAATTTTACTTTTGAGTATTAACGGCAGTTGGGCCAATCAAGCGCATTTCCCAATCTTCGACTTCACCAGTTTCTAGACGGCGCTCGACCAGCTTGCCCCAAGACTCGACTAACGGCAGCTCAGACAGCTTAGTGAGTTCTTTTCTATCTAAACAGCCAGTGAAAACCGCGCCCATGATGCGAGCCAGTGGCCATTCTGGATAAGGTCTTTCGCACAGAATAATCTCGTCACCTGCACCGATATCGCCTTCTTCCAACACTCGGAAATACCAGCCTGTTCGAAGCGTATCTTGCAGTCTTCTCGCCATATCGTGTTGGTCAAAGCGTACGTTAAGTTTCCAACAAGGCATGCGACCTTGCGACACTTCCAGTAGTGTTGAGCCGATGCGAATTTTATCTTTCAAGCAAATCGTGGATTCGGTTACGCCTTCGGAGCTGATGTTTTCGCCAAAGCCGCCGGCGGATTGGAAAATGGTTCTTTCGCCTAATTCTTGTTGCCAGATTGGGTAGTGCTCGCTTGGGTAAATATGAAGCGCTTTTTGAATGCCACCATGAAAGCGCGGATCACCTTGCTCATCACTGATAAAACCGAGCTCTGTTGCATGCTGGCGCTCAGGCTGCACTTGTTTGTTGATTGCGCTTTGCGCTCCATGAGCATAAGGGACGGTTTTCCCTGCTAGCACAGCTTTTACGACGCCGATTTTCTTCATATAACCTCCTTATTATTTGAATGAGAGATAAAGTGTTTACCTTCATTCGCGATGCGGAGCATGATAGCCTAGTAAACTTGTGTCGGTATAGGGATGAAAAGACAACTAACAATGCTAACTCGCCAAATTGATTCGAAGTCAGGCGTCGTCACCTCCAATGAGATGATGGCCGCGAATTCCCATTCTCCTGTTTTAGTGAAAACCATCGACATGCCAAAAGGTTACATTGATGCGCTGCATCAACACACTTGGCATCAAATCATCTTTCCTATCAAAGGGTTATTGCAAACACAAACGGAGCATTATCAGCATTTGGTTCCGCACACCTCTGCGTTATTTGTTCCTGCGGGTGTTCAACACGAGTCGATTGCTCTAAGCAACACGATATTTGTTGGTATTTACCTCAACCCTGAGTTTGGCGCAACGTACGAGCCACAAGTGAGAACCATTGCTTTAACGTCGTTTTTAAATGAGCTTTTACAAGAGATCCGCAGACAGTGTGAAGGTGAGACAAGCCACGAAGAAGTGTTGCATTTGCTGGCGGTACTGCATGATCAAATTTTGAAACGCAACGTGCAGACATTTCAGTTATTGCTGCCACAAGACAGACGACTAAAACTGATTTTCGAGCGACTGACTGACGAGCCAGCGTTGAGCTGTTCGCTAAAAGAGTGGGGGGAGAAAATTGGGGCATCGGAGCGTACTTTATCACGGTTGTTCGCCAAGGAATTCAACACTTCATTTCTGCTTTGGCGGCAACAAATTCGGCTAATTTACTCGCTTTCTTTGTTAGATGAATCGTTGTCAATCCAAGCCATTGCAGACCTAGTGGGTTATCAAAACGACTCATCCTACATCAAAGCATTTAAAGCCTATTTTGATATGACGCCACAACAGTTTAGAGTGAACGGCGTATCGCGCAGGTAGAAATACAGAGCTTCGACTTCACTTAATGTTTTTGAGTAGAAGTTACGAAACTTTCTTTTTGAATTTCAATTACATGGTATGAATAACAATGGCACCAACGATAAATACTCGAGTGAATCAATTCTGTTTTGGTCAACCCAAAACATCGCTGTCGTTGGAAAAAGAGCCCCTCAATCCGCTTGCTCAGGGCAAGGTTCGGGTGAGACTAGAAGCTACAAACATTAACCCAAGTGACTTGCTTTCCATTCATGGTGTTGGGCAATACCGCCGCGTTCACGTACCACCTCGCGTGCCGGGGTTTGAAGCGGTTGGGCGTGTGGTGGAAGTCAGTGCAGTTGGTCAAACTGACCTTCAAGTTGGGCAAAAGGTGTTGGTGGCGATGAGTGGTACTTGGCAATACTACATAGATGCCTCGCCCGAGAATCTTTTTCCGCTACCTGAAAGTTTGGATAACGGCTATGCCTGCCAGTTGTACATCAACGCGCTAACCGCGTGGGTGATCACTACTAAAGTGGCTAAGTTGAACAAAAGTGATGTGGTGATCATCAATGCGGCAGGGTCAGCGATCGGTAAGATATTTGCCCAGCTCGCCCATTCACTGGGTTTTGCACTGATTGCTGTGACCTCAAAGCGAGACGAGTATCCGTACGATACCATTCCAGTGTTGGACGCGAAGAAAGACTTACAAGCGCAGCTGCAAACGCGCCAACTGCCACAACCAACGGTCGCTCTGGACGCGATAGGTGGTGAGGCTGGCACGGATCTTATTCGTACCTTGAAAGAAAACGGCCAATACATCAACTACGGAACATTGTCGTTAACGCCTTATACGCCTGAGTTTTTTGAATCGATGAAGGCCAACAACATCGACTTTAGTACATTCTTTTTGCGGTATTGGGAAGAATCGGTAGGTAAAGGCGGGAGAAAGACGGTGTTCGCTGAAATGTTAGAACATTTTATTAGCAGCGACATAAAGTTAAACGTTGCATATTATCTGCCGTTAGAGGACTTTCAAACAGCGATTGAAATGGTTGAGCGACGCTCGTCAGCAGTGTCAGGAAAAATCATTTTGACGCTGTGAATTACAGTGAGCCTGTTGAGAAAAGGGAGGATAAAATCCTCCCTTTTTTATGGGTTTACTTGTAATGATTGGGCTATTTTAGATGGAAGATTTGCTCTGTTTCGAGCGATGTCATCGCACGTACTTGACGCCAAATGTAATAAAAAATACCGAACATCATCAACATACTTGGGATGGCAATCATTGGGTAACTGTACAGCGTCATTTTCCCTAACTCTTCGTTAAAGGCAGCAGTACCAGAAGGGCTAGTCACAATCCAAGTCGCAAGGAAGTAGTTCATTGCAGATGAGAACGCAAAAGTACTTGCAAACAGGTAGTTAGAAGACATAAGGCAACGTTCGAACGCATCGGTTTTACCATTTTCTTTTAAACGTTGGTTAATCAACGCGAGATTCAACACTGTGTCATTCAGTACTAACTTCTGCATCAGTGGGTAGCGGGTAAACGTTGAACCCAAAACCGCTAAACCGATCAGGCCAGGAATCAGGGCTTCTTTTAGTGCTAACCAGCGTGTATCAAGCTCTAACAAGCCGATGCCACCAGTTAGTAGAACACTGATAAAGCCCAGAGCAGAAATAAAGTTAAATTTCTTGTTACGGACAAGGTCCATACCGCCATAAATGATAGGAAATAGCAAAGCGACAACCAGCGCCATTGCTGTCCCTAGATGCTCATCGCCACTAAACTTCATCAAAATGAAGGAAGGGATAAATACGTTGAAAAGGATTTCAAATAAGGGATTCGGCTTTTTCGCCGTCGTGTTACTCATAATGTTTTACTGACTCTACTCTATGTCGGCTGTTATTGTACTTTGACAAGAAGTGTTCATCTAGTCGCGCTTGATGTAAAGCGTTAAAGCGTCGAGTTGTGTAACGACTTATGAACTAGACCGGAGCATAGCCAGTTAGTTTACATGGTTGACTACTTTTTGTGTCTTAATGACTTTCCTTCTGTGCGATGATCTGATTACGCGCTCTGAATAATCGAGTCGCCACTGTGTTGTGGTTGAGCCTCAAGGCTTGGGCAATTTCATCATGATTCAACCCAGCCACTAAGCTCAAGAGCAACGGTTCTCGGTATTTGGGTTCGAGAATCATCATTTGTTTTTGAAGCCAATCTTGGGCCATGTCGTAGTCACTGCCAGGGTAGGTTTTTGTCTGTATTGCACACTCATCAATGTCGACAAAATCGTACTGTTTTCTATCAAAGCGCCGAGCATTCTCACGACGCAAAATAGTAATGAGCCAAGACTTCGCGGCGTTGGGGTCATTTAATTTATCAAAGAATCGCCACGCTTTCAGAAAGGTTTCTTGCGCTAAATCTTGAGCAAGGTGGTGATCTTTGCATAACCAATACGCGAGACGGTAGATCTCTTGGTATCGCTCTTTCGTCAGTGCTTCGTAACGTTTACGTTTTTCCATAGCATTAAGATAAAAAGTTTGGAGAGCACGTTGTGTCTGCCAGATGAACGACAACCCTTTTATCGCTTTTACAGTGATAAAAAGGGTTGTTCGATTAGGAAGATAAATTCGAAGAGTTAACCTTCGAAATATCGAAGGGTGGCTCTGATTACTTTCTTACACGCTTAAAATGGTTGGTTGGAAAAACGTGAGTACTGGATGGCATCTGCGACTTCCTGAGCTTTAGACTCTGAAGTCATAAGGTGAAGTAGCTTAAGAGCAGCTTGATAGCTAACTAGGCTACCGTTCGAAGTGATAACGCCATCATCAATGACAAAATTCTGGTCGACTTGTACTTTGACTGCTGGGTAATCTCTTTGAAAGCCGTTTTCACCTCCGGCCCAAGTTGTTGCTTTTTTGCCGTTTAAAAGGCCAGCTTCGGCTAACAAATACGCGCCAGAGCAATTACTTGCCATCCAATCTGCCGCCTTTGAGGTAGTTTTAATAAAGTGAATGAGATCTTTATTTTCGATTAGTGCATCCATGTCATAGCTGGATGTTAAAACCAGTACGTCGAGTTCCGGCAGATCACCAATCCAAGCATCCACACCAATTTTTAATCCTTCTTCAGTGGTGATGGTTTTCTGATCGGAGACGGAAATGGTGAGCACGTCATAATCGCTAAACCAAGTGAGACGACTTGCGACGCCAAAAACCTCTAAAGGCGCAGTAACATCAGAGGTCAGTACGCCATCGTAAACTAGAATACCAATTCGTTTATCTTCGGCATGTGCTGTTTGAAGCACCCCAAAGAATAGGACTAGTGTTGCTATCAATAGTTGTAGTGCATTCTTCAATCCGTTTTTACCCATGGTTTTTTCCTCGCTAACAGAGCATCAAGTTATTGAGGTTCATTATATTTAGGCTAATTAGTGATTGAAGAGCCACTTGGTCTTTACTAAAGTGAATAAAATTCATGAATAGAGTTCATTGGTTATATGGATAAGATACGGTCCCTACGATTTTTTATTGCCACTTTAGATGGCGGTAGTTTTGCTGCGGCTGCCAAAGTGTATGGCACTGACCCTTCGACCGTGAGCAAAGCCATACATCGTCTCGAAAGCGATTTGGGTATACAGCTTTTTCAACGTTCTACGCGACAGAGCCGCCTGACAGAAGCTGGTCGTCGGTACGCAAATACTGCTAGGTTTGTACTGGAAGAGCTGGCGGCATGTGAGGATTCATTAAAAAGTCACAATGATGCACTTTCAGGGCAGCTTAAGATTAATGTGCCTGTCTCGTACGGTCGCCTCTATATTCGTCCTTTGTTAAAAGAGTTTTGCCGCCGCTACCCTAACATCACTATCGATATTCATTACGATGACGCCTACGTTGATATTATTGAGCAAGGTATTGATGTGTCGATTCGCTCTGGTGTCGTTCACGATAGTCAATTGATTGTGCGTCAGCTCAGCCCTATCGATTTTATCATTTGTGCCAGTCAGGATTACTTAGCGCGCCATGGTGTTCCGAGTAGCCCGGATGTATTCAATGACCATTCTTGGGTTCGTTTTCGTTTTAAACAAACGGGGAAACTGTTGCCGATTCGGATGCCAGAACCAGACGGTGCGAGTGAATATGACCCCGAAAGAAACTATATTGTAAATGACGGTGAATCCATGGCAGAGCTTTGCGCAGAAGGCTTAGGATTAACTCAGATTCCTCATTTTATCGCGAGAGACTGGCTTAAAGCGGGGCGTTTAGTGCCGATATTTCCGAGCATGCGCCAAGCAGGAAATGGCGTGTATCTTCTCTATGCCAACCGGGAATATGTGCCTGCACGAGTTAGGGTGTTCATCGATTTTATCACTCAAGCAATACAGGATATGGATGAAACGCCATTCCATACTTGGGCTGAAACGTTGCCGATTTATCGACCGAACCAAGGTGATTGAAAACTTCATGTGAGTCTTTGGTTAAAAACCCCTAAGCTATATGGTGCTTTTATTGGTTTTTGTTAGTTTATTGGGCGTTATTGTCGAAAAGCGCAGCTTGCTCTTCGTCACTCATAAAGGAAAGACAATGCCAACTAAGATCTTAGTGCCTGCTTTGGTCCTACTTCTCAGCGCATGTGGCGGCGATGGGGAGTCGTCAGCCCCAGCAGAAAGCGGCTCACAAAACACAGGTTCCACATCGTCACAAGGCACATTTGCCGAGCAGATGCTTGCAGCGGTCAACAGCGCCCGCTCTACTACACAACAGTGTGGTGCAACCACCATGCCACCTGTTGGGGCCCTGACTTGGAGCTACGATTTGGAAAGCGCCGCTTATCGACATTCAAGCGATATGGCGAACAGCGATTTCATGAGCCACACAGGCTCTGATGGCAGCAAAATGTCAGATCGAGTTAACGCAACGGGTTATGCTTGGAGCGCCATTGGTGAGAATGTCGCCGTAGGGCAAAGCAGCATTAACGCCGTCATTAATGCTTGGTTATCGAGTGAAGGTCACTGCCTTAATATCATGAGTGCGGATTTTGATCAGATGGGCGCGTCGCTTGTCGAAAATCACTCTGCACGCTACGGATATTACTGGACTCAGGTTTTTGCCAAACAGCGCTAATGCGATAAAGAAGCCTGATAGATAAAATAAAACGCCAGCAGTCACTATCTGCTGGAGTTTTATTATTTACATCTCTTTTAGCTTGTCAGGTTACGAAGTTTTGGGTCATCCGCCAGGTATTCAACAAATTCAATCTCAAAACCGGCAGGGTCAACAAAATACACATTTTTGCGGTATGGTTCATCAGCACCAGGTTGGGCAATCGGATAACCTGCATCGGTTAGTCTTTTGATGATTGCATCGACGTTGTTGGTCACATAAGCAAAATGCGCTAGCCCAACTTGGTGCCCGCTCAACTCGCGGTTTTCTCCTTCGCCATGGTCACTCATGGCTATGTATTGATACTCGTCGCCAAAATGTAGCCAGTTTCTTGGTTTGCCACTCCATTCGCCTTTACCTTCATCACGCACGTACCAATGTGGAAATGCAGTTTGGTAAAACTTCAGCATTTCAGGGATATCTTTCACGACTAAGTTAATATGTTCTAGTTGGATCATGATGTGCTCCTTTTTGTCATTTTCTAGCCAACGATGAATATGCTAAAACCTCAAGTTAAGTTGAGGTAAAGGGCTTTTTTAAAATTTTTTAGGGTGACCCCGTATTTAACTTAGAGTTCGGGATGTGGATGGCTTTAGAGTAGGAGTCAACAGGTTGCGTATAACGGACAGTTTGAAAATAGTTAGTTTATAGATGGAAATATATAATACTGTCATTTTCAAGAATATTAGACTGCTTTTGTAGACTTACTAATAAGCATTTTAACAACTAGATTCATAGTTTATTTTTACACTTATTTTATTGCAAAGGGTTTGTTTGTGAGTGGTGTGAAAGAAAAATGTGTGTCGATTAAAGAGTTAGAGATTGATTTGCTTAATTCGACAGGTAACCCTAGTTTGGCTAAACAGCAGGCTCAAGCCTTTGCGATTCACTATGCAGGACGAGTAATTGACGCTGTAAAGTTTAGAAAAGGAAATATAAGTAAGGATGATTTGCTGCTGAGTAGACATATACGGTGGGAACATCACAAGAGACATAGTCAAAACTTAGCCAAAAACATGCTTTCGGCAAATCGAGGACCAAAGCCTAGCAATACTTGTGCTCACCATATAGTTCCTTGGTTTGATGATAAAAGCGCGGCCTGCTCTCGTTCGAGATTGCGTTTAGCTGCATGGGGAATAGATATTGACCATGAGGCGAACGGTGTTTGGCTACCTCGTTTCAGGTGTCATATACCTCATGATGGCATTCCAACAAAAGTAGCTCATAGCCAAACACATACTATGGTTTATTATCTCAACGTGGACTCTCTCCTTCGAGATACGATCGCAGAAGGACTTGGTCGTACTGGTATCATTGATACCTTGCGTGAAGTCGGAGAAATGTTACATGATGGGGACTTCCCAGTTAACCGTTTGATTTAAGTAAGCAAAAGATGAAAGTTTTTAAACTAAATCATGATGTTGAGAATTTCCCTTTTTTACAAGAAACTCAACTAGAGATTTCTATACAATACTCGGATGGCGATTTGCGGGAGTTATGTGGTGAGCGTGTCGCTGATGCTTGGATGATTATTGATTTGGAGTGGGTGAGTGATAACCACATGCTTACAACAAAACCTGATTTTGCAATCTGGCGTGCAGGCGAGTTTGCTTGTTCTGAGTCCGCATATAATCAAATAAACGAAGCTCTTGATTCCAGTTGTGAGTTTTTGCCATTACGCGTCGCTGGCGAGCGTTGGTATGCTATAAACATACTCAAAACTTGCGATGCCATTGATAAGGATCGCACTGTGTTAAATGTAAGAGCTAATGGTAAGCCAAGTCGTGTAAAGCGGTTTAAAAAATTAGTGTTGAGTAGTAAATCAATCAAATCCGGAGGCTTGTTCAGGATTGAAAATAACGGAAGCGGTGTTTACTGCAATGATGAATTAGGTGGTTTGTATGAAATTTACCATCGTTGTCAGCTAAAAGGTCTGATATTTGAAGCAGTAGAAACGAGTTAAAGCCCGCAATGTTTCACCCTAAGTGTATTTCGGCAGCTTTATTTTACTCTGTTATTTCTAGTAATAATTTGTTTCCCCCCCCCCCAAAAAAAAACAAAAAAGCCAGCAGTTAGTACCTGCTGGCAAAGTCTTTGGGCTTCTAGTTTTTTGATTTTATTTCTTGTTACTCATCGCTGTCACGGTGCCCCGATTGGTTTTCCGGGGAAGAAAACACAGCACCGTGCGCTTTGTGTCCAAGAAATTTGGAGATTAACCTTGCTTACGGATTAGGTAGTCAAATGCGCCTAAGCTTGCTTTTGCACCTTCACCCATCGCAATGATGATCTGTTTGTAAGGAACGGTTGTTGCGTCACCGGCTGCGAACACACCTTCTAGGCTAGTATCGCCACGGCTACCGACTTCGATTTCGCCGCGCTCAGATAGCGCTACTTCTGAATCTTTTAGCCATTCTGTGTTTGGTACTAGACCGATTTGAACAAAGATACCTGACAGTTCAATCTCTTTGATCTCATCTGTGTTGCGGTCTTTGTACTTCAAGCTTGTTACGCGAGTACCGTCGCCTACTACTTCTGTTGTTTGCGCCATCGTGATGATGTCTACGTTTGGTAGTGAGTTCGCTTTGTCGATAAGCACTTGGTCTGCGCGAAGTACGTCTGCGAATTCAAGAACTGTTACGTGTTCTACGATACCAGCAAGGTCGATAGCTGCTTCGATGCCTGAGTTACCACCACCGATAACGGCAGTTTTCTTGCCTTTGAACAGTGGACCGTCACAGTGTGGGCAGTACGCGACACCTTTGTTACGGTACTCTTGCTCACCCGGAACGTTCATTTCACGCCAGCGTGCACCAGGGCTTAGGATGACACTCTTACTCTTCAGCGTTGCGCCGCTTTCAAGTTGGATGTGAATCAAACCATCTTCTGTATGTGCTGCGCCCATTAGCTTCTCAGCTTGTTGCTCAGTCACGACGTCTACGTCGTATTCTTTTAGGTGTTCTGCTAGGTCAGTTGCTAGTTTTGGACCTTCAGTGCGTTTCACCGAAATGAAGTTCTCGATTGCCATGGTGTCCATAACCTGACCACCAAAACGCTTAGCAACAACGCCAGTACGAATACCTTTACGAGCGGCGTATAGAGCAGCTGCGCTACCACCAGGGCCACCGCCAACAACAAGTACGTCGTATGGGTCTTTTTCGCTCAATGCTTTCGCCGCTTTCTCGCTCGCGCCGTCATCCACTTTGTTTAGGATTTCAGTCAGAGACATACGGCCTTGACCGAATAGCTCACCGTTCACGAATACACTTGGTACAGCCATGATGTCGCGTTGTTTCACTTCATCTTGGAACAAGCCACCGTCGATCATGGTTGCTTTTACTTTCGGGTTGATCGCCGCCATCATGTTGAACGCTTGAACCACGTCCGGACAGTTTTGACACGACAGTGAAATGAAGATTTCTACGTCTAGATCTTTGTCTAGTGCTGCGATTTGCTCAATCACTTCTGGTTCTAGTTTGATTGGGTGACCGCCAGAGTGAAGCAGTGCCAATACTAGAGAGGTAAATTCGTGACCCATTGGCAAGCCTGCAAAGCGTAGTGCTGTGCCTTTAGCTGGGTTAGTTACCGCCATCACTGGTTTACGTGCGCTTGCGTTGTCGTCACGTTCAACAGTGATTAGGTCGCTCATCTCTGCGATTTGGTTCGCTAGAGACAAAATGTCATTCGATGCTTTGCTTTCATCTAGACTAACCACTAAACGAACTTCTTCTTTTACATTAGCCAGATATTGTTTGAGTTGTTGTTGGATCGCTTGGTCTAACATAGTTGTTACTACCTTAATTAAAACTAAAAAGTGGTTACTGTAGATAAAACCTGAGGGGGAGAGAGCAAATCAGGCAGAAGGTCGTCAAGGTATCTAACCTGAAGTGCTCTCTAATTCAGTTCTAATCAGAAAAAGGAAATCGGGAACTGATTAGAACTTAAATTTCAGTGGCTTAGATTTTGCCAACTAGGTCTAGTGATGGAGCTAGTGTCTCTTCACCTTCTTTCCATTTAGCTGGGCAAACTTCGCCTGGGTGCGCTGCTACGTATTGAGCTGCTTTCACTTTGCGTAGTAGGTCTTCTGCGTCACGACCGATACCTTCAGCAGTGATTTCCATTGCTTGGATAGTACCTTCTGGGTCGATTAGGAACGTTGCACGGTCTGCAAGACCTTGACCTTCACGCATCACACCGAAGTTGTTTGTGATGTTGCCTGTTTGGTCGCCAAGCATGTAGTACTGAATCTTACCGATTGTGTCTGAGCTGTCGTGCCATGCTTTGTGAGTGAAGTGTGTGTCAGTTGATACTGAATAAACTTCTACGCCACGTTTTTGTAGCTCTTCGTAGTGGTCTGCTAGGTCGCCCAGTTCTGTTGGACATACAAACGTAAAGTCTGCTGGGTAGAAGAAGAATACTGCCCATTTACCTAGAACGTCTTGTTCTGTTACTTCAACGAATTCGCCGTTTTTGTACGCTGTAGCTGCAAATGGTTTGATTTGAGTATTAATCATAATTTACTTTCCTTTGAATGTTTTAAGCTGAGCTGTTGTTGCTTTCGGAAAGTATATTCTCATCGGAGTGTGTTTAAGGAAAATCGCTTGTAACTATCCTATTGATAGCCATTTCCTATTTCACTTGATAGGGAAATCCGATGTAAGTGAGTTTGCTTTGATAGGTTTTATTGAAGATGAACGCAGATTAGCAATAGAGAATACCGATGATTACTTTGAGTAGATCTTCTAGCTAAGATCGAAAGAGCCTGCATCTCGGCAGGCTCTTTCTAATGGGAAATAGGGAAGTGGATGCTTCTATCTTGTTAGCTCAGATTGTCGAGCACTTTGCCACACAACTTCTTCAGCATGATCATTTCATCTAGCTCTAAGGTGATTTTACACATCATGGCGTTTGGCACTGACTTGGCTTGTTCCTTAAGATCACGACCTTGTTCTGTTAGGTTGAGTACGCGAACACGCTCATCGGTTTCACTGCGACCACGCTCTACATAGCCTTTTGCTTCTAAGCGTTTAAGTAGCGGTGTGAGTGTGCCTGAGTCCAAATGCAGTTGTGACCCCAACTCTTTCACGCTGGCACCGTCTTTTTCCCACAGCACCATCATCACTAAGTACTGCGAATAAGTCAGATCAAGCTCGTCCAGCAACGGGCGGTACGCTCGGATCACTGCATTTGCTGCGCTGTAGAGCGGGAAGCAAACTTGGTTTTCGAGTAAGAGTTTATCGTCGTCGGTCATGGTGTTGTCGGTGTAACACTGGCTCATTGGCGTTGCCTACCTGCTCACAGAGAAAGAGAGTTATAAAATAAATTGTGCACAATATAGTTGCAAACGATCTTTACTTCGATATAAGATTGCAGGCAATTAAATTGTGCGCAACTTAAATTAAGAAGGACACTCGCATGACTACTCTATACAAAACTCAAGCTACTGCTTTGGCTGGTCGTAATGGTCAAGTAAAAACAGATGACGGTCTTCTCGATCTAGAGCTGTCATACCCGAAGGAAATGGGCGGCACAGGTGCAGCAACTAACCCAGAACAGCTGTTCGCAGCGGGCTATTCGGCATGTTTCTCTAACGCGATTTTGCACGTAGCACGTGAAGGTAAAGTAAACCTGAAAAGTGCACCTGTAACAGCGGAAGTGGGCATCGGTCCGAACGATAACGGTGGCTTTGCACTAACAGTGAGCCTAGCGGTAGAGCTAGACATGCCACAAGAACAAGCGCTAGATCTAACGCGCATTGCACACCAAGTTTGCCCATATTCAAACGCAGTTCGTGGCAACATTGATGTGGCAGTAACGGTAAACGGCGAAGCAATTTAAGCGGTTTCAACCACTGCACAAAGACAAGAAAGCCTGCAAGTACGCAGGCTTTTTCTATATTTGAAGTAGGAGTCTAAATTTAAACTTAATTTAGTTTGTTCGAAATGCACAGGTATAGTTGGCAAGATTAGGTCAAAATCTACACGAAAAATAGAATGTGATTAGCACTTTCTATTGATTCAAATATTTCGGTCAAACCTGCAGTATAGCTCGGCTGGTTTCGCTTGTTGTTACACCAGCGAGGTTGCCGATAGGAGTCATGTGATGAGCACTGAAACGGTAAGTTATCTAAAAAAGAATGCTGCGAAGCTTGAACTGGATGAACCAATGACGATTACGCAAAATGGTAAGCCTGTTTATGTCGTTGAGTCTTATGAAGAACGTCAGAAGCGCGATGAAGCCATTGCTTTAATGAAGTTTGTTAGCTTTGCTCAAAATGATGTTTCGAATGAACGTGTAAAGTCATCAGAAGATATGAAGAGCACGTTAGCAGCACTCAAAGATTGAGTTTGATACGAGCATGGAAGCAAAAGTTCTCTATACACAAACCTTTGAAAATACGGCTGTTCAGAGTATTAACTATTTTTCGAACTGGAGCGCTCGCAACGATGTGATTGATAGATTAATTGCGGTGCAGCAGAGGTTTGAACACAACGTTTTGAATAACCCGTCTATCTATCTCCCTTGTTATGAACTGACAACAATCGGTGTTTACGACATCCGGCAGTTTAGCTTTGATGGATTCAAACTGCTTTACCGAATTGGTGACAAAAATACTATCTATGCTCTCGTGATTCTGAGTGACAAACAAAACCTACAAAACGCATTGATTGACCACTGCATCATGTTCAAATGATTCTATGAGAGACCGCATTAACGCGGTCTCTTTTGCTTTCTGGCTCTAGTGTATTAACGCGACTCTAGCGGGTAAGAGCGGTAGCTCCACATGCCGTAAGTACGCAGTGCATCGCGGTAGATACCAAGCAGCTCGCTATCGCTGGCTTTGGCTAAGTCTTTCAGTGGCTTGTCTGGGTAGCTTACGGTGTCAAAAGTGATGCCTTGTGGGCCAGTTTGCCAGCTTGCGATTTCAAACAAGGTTTGACCACGGCGCACGTGGCTCGCTGAGCTTATGATGGTCGCGTGTTTGATGTTATGACGCGCCAACGCGTAGCTGCTGAATAGGGCGTTACCTACCGTGCTGGTGGCGTAGTTTTCTTCAATGATGCGATCTTTGCTGATGCCTTTTTCAATCAGCCAATCCGCCATTAACTTGCCTTCGGTTTTGTGGTTCTTCGGTACGCCTCCCGTTAATACGATCAACGCGTCTGGGTTTGCTTTCGCCATTGCTAGCGTGGTTTCCAGACGCTCAACCAAGATTTGATGCATCGAACCATCTGGGTTCAGCGCGTATCCCAACGTGACTATAGCGCCTTTGTCATCCAGTTTGCCTTTATCGGCTTTCTCTTTTAGTGGCGTTGCAAGTACGCGGTCTACGGTGTCGAAGATGCGTTGGATGTCTGCGGCTTTGCCTGCATTGAGTTTAGTGAGCGTCGCCATGTGTTTCGCTGATTCTGCTTGGTTGCCCTCAAAGCGTTGCCATACCGCTAAGTAGGCGTGCAAATCCACATCGTCTGGTGCGACAGAAAGGGCTTGTTCAAACAGTTCAATCGCGCGGTCTGCATTCTTGTTGTAGATCTGCGCGTTTGCTGCAGAAATCAGTAGGTCAGTACGGTACGGCTCAAGTTTGTACGCTTCTAATAAGCGGTCGGTAACAATCTCCATGTTGCTCGCCATTTTGGCGGTAAAACCTGCATGCGAGATACGCGCAGGGGATTTGAATGCTTGTACTGCGTCGTTCAGTAGTTGGTCGACAACCTGACGTTTAGTGACGATCTGTGAGTAATCGGCGGAAGATTGGATAGCAGCATCGTTAGCCGCGATAGAGTATGGGGCAGCAGTCAGCGCAATCACGCTACCAAGAGCAATGGCAAGTAAGTTCTTATTCATGGAATGTCCTAGAGGTGCTGTAGTACCTAGTTTTTATTGTGCCTAGCGTTGTAGGTCGAACGGGGTCGATAGAATTTTTTCAGTCTAGGTTCGCTTCATGAACAATCTGTGAAATGAATCCCAACTCAGCCGAGCGAATGAATGCGCGTGGTCAAAACGCGAAGTAGGATCACGAAAATATTGAGGTAAATTGTTCGTGTTCTAAGTAATTGGATTAAAAGATAAACAGTGTTTGGAAGAACGGATTTAAGCAACCAGAGTAAGAAATGACAAAGCCTGCAACGATGCAGGCTTTTGGTTTATTTGATGGCAGTGCAGAAGCTAACGTCTGCATGATGCGTTTGTGGGTCGAAGCTGTGGTAAAGCTCAAAGCAAGGGCGGTCGTCGTTCTCAATACCGGATTCAATCACTTTGCTCATGACATCATCCCACGCTTTTGAGTATTGGCTCGAGTCAGTAATGTGCTGGCGCATCACCGCGTATTGACCGCCGGGGAAGTCTTGCAGCTCAATGCCTTTCGGAACTTCCGTGTCTTCTGGCACCATGAGACAGATGTCAGTACGGCACTTCTCGTCTGGCGTGATTTCAGGATTGTCATGGTAGATGAAGATGCAGGTATTGCCTGCCAAACCTTTCATTCCTGCCCATTGATACAGGCGACCTGACGGCTCTTCATAGCCTTGGCCGTAAGGGCCGTTTACGCGAATGTAAGCCAGTTTTGCTTTTTCAAAGTTTTGCGTTTCCATTGTCGTGCTCCATTTGGTGAGTTCAGAGCCAGTATATGAATCGCTTGGTGTTACTTCGTTTCCATTCTTGCGCAACGTGTGTCCAATCTTGCTGTTTCGTGCTAATTCAGAAAACTGCTGGTAGTTTTCGCAGTCACGAAAGGCTGTCGGCGTGACGCCATAATGTTGTTTGAAGGCTTTGGCTAAGCTCTGTGAGCTAGAAAATCCGTACTCTAGGGCAATGTTCAATACCGGTTGCTTGGATTTGAATAAGTCATCGGCGGCGGCTTCTAGACGTAAACGTCGAATGAAGTCGGCCAGTGTTTCGCCTTGCACGGCTTTGAAGGTACGATGAAAGTGATAAGGGGAAAGGTTCGCCAGCGCGGCCACTTCTGGCAGGTTGAGTGGCTCATTAAAGTGTTGTTCTAGATAACGAATCACAGGAACCAGTCGTTGGTGGTAGTCGACGCGCATCGGGGGATTTCCTTGTTCTGTTCAGCTTGTTTTCTCTGCTCAAAGCCTACCGCAATCCAACAAGCTTGCAAGGGAGCAGGGTGAGAAATGCGTGGCGAGATGAGCGTCAATCAGTCACACTCAACGAGCAGATGTTTAGGCAAATACGTTGCGCTCATTATCTTTACTAACCACTAGGACAATCATGATAGCTTGGAAACAGTCTCTGTCAGAGTACGAATGGCTTATTCATCAAGTTTGGTACTTGGAAGTGTCAGAGGGTGAAGTCATTGACCCCAAGCCGCACCTTATTCCAAACCCGCGTGCTCATTTACTCTTTACGCCACCAGAGCAAGACTACAGTTACGATACGGGAGACACAAAGCTTGCTGGCAAAGGCTGCCACTTATTAACGGCTAACGAACACTTGCTGTTGTTGGAAGATACGGCTCCTATCAAGCGTATCGGCATCACCTTTCGCCCAGAGGGTTTGTATGCCATTGAATCACGGTTTAGTGATGCACCCCAAGTAGCTGCAATTAACCAATGCGAATGGTTTGATTGGCTCAACACGGCGTTTGATGTGCGCTTTCAACAAGGGTTATGGCAGCTAGAGTTGCAAGATTCACCGCAATGTTTGCTGGGCTATATCAAGCGACATTTAGATGCGTTAGATATCGCCCCTTGCCGTACCAAACCGTTTTTGGTGTCACAAAAAGCGGTGTCCGTGATGGACGCTCAAGCCTTACGCTCACCTGAGCTAGCGATGGATATTGATGAGGTGGCCAAACAGTGCGCCTGTTCTCGCAGAACGCTTGAGCGCAGTTTTAAGCAGGTGGTGGGGTTGAGCGTTAAGCAGTATCAACAAATGGCACGTCTGGAGCAGATGATTTTGACCCTCTACAAGCAACAAGAGGCGATTGATTGGGCGAGCTTCTCACAGCAATTTGGCTTCAGTGACCAATCGCATTTGATTCGTACCCTCAAACAGCAGCTAAGAAAAACGCCGAGCAAGTACTTGAAAAAGCGCGACTTAACCATCGATATCTATGGCGATTTTGAGTCGTGATACATTGCTACTCAGCCTGAAAGTTGTCGCAAAAATCCAATTTTTCTCTTATTCGCTGGGCTACTATTTTCAGCAGATAACGAGGTAACACATGTCATATCAAAAACTAAAACAAGGCGAAGCCATCCCATTTAATGAATCTTTGACGATCCAACTGATTCAAGGCTCTGATCTACAAGATATTTTCGAGATGTTGAACGACGATAAGGTCAATCAGTATCTGTTCTTCGCACCTGCTGACAACAGCCTGTATGAAGGTTTCTTTGGCCCTATTATTGAAAATACAGCACAAGCGATTAGAGACAGTGTCTGGCCAGATAGCCCAACGTTCGTGATTCGTGACCAGCAAAGTCAGTACATGGGAATGTGTGCGGTGACCGCAGTGATGTTCTTAACTGGCAACTACGAAGTAGGTTATCAATTACCTACTTACGCATGGGGCAAAGGCGTTGCGACTCGCGCTTGCCAAATGATGACCGAGATTGGCTTTACTGAGCTAAACGCCCATAAAGTCAGTGCCGATTGCTACGCTTCTAATGTTGGTTCTTACAAGACGTTAGAGAAAAATGGTTTTACTCAAGAAGGCCGTCAGAAAGACTACTACAAACTAGAGCAAGGCTTTGACGACAAGCTTTACTACGGTATGACCGCAGAACAATTCGCGTCTTTAAATCGCTAATAATTAGCTGACAAAAAAGTAGCTAACAACAACGTAGCCAACAAAAAAGGCCGTTAACCCACATGCTCGGGTTAACGGCCTTTTCTATATTCAGCGCTAAATGGCTAAGACTTAGTTGCCTTGGTTTTGGCTTTGAAGCTTCTCTTTTGCTTCTTCAACCTTTGAGAAATCCAATCCCAACTCGTCTACGGCTTCTTTGATTAGCGCAGGGTTTTGCATCACTTGCGCCATCAGCATTTGTAGCTTGTCTTGTGGCAAACCTAGTTGGCTGATGGTTGCCATTGCTGCGAGCGGGTTTTGCGTCAGAGTCTGGAAGATTTCGTTGATCTGTTCATCGCTGATGTTGTTCTCTTTCAGCAAGGCGATAATTGGGTTCATCATATTTCCTTTCAATCAGTGTATGACTTGGTTGCCAGTATTTGTTCTAGCAGAATAATTGGGGCTCCCGCGCAATATTTCAATACCCTGTTAGCTCCATATAACCTGTCCCAGAATGAGAGCCCTCAATACGTACTGGGCCTTCCCAATAAAGCACAGAAAGCGGCATTTTCGCGTTCGGGTTGAGTGCAGAAACGGTAAGCTCGATTTGCTGCTTAGGAATCGACACCTGCCACTGGGTTGGATACTTTCGCCCTTGGATTTCTGTTTGCTTGGTCGCCTTTAACTGAATGTCTTTTTGAGAAATGGCGATGCCAGCCCCATCTTGCTGCATCAGCCTTGCGCTGGAGTAACTGGCTTGACCGGTTTTGGAATCCCGCAACTGGAACACCACCAAGCTGGTGTCGTCACTCAATCTTAGGGCAAACCAGTCCCAGCCTTGTTGTGAGTCGAGTAAGAATTGCGAGCTCCACTCTCGGTCTATCCAGCCTTTGCCCGACACTTGATGGGTTTTGCTGTCGATCGTGACTTCACCGGAGACATCAATAAACGGTTGGCTGTAGTAATACGAAGCCACCTGACCATCGGCGCTTTTGGTGCTGTACCCTTGCTCTCCTTGTTTTTGATACGGTGCGCTGCTGGTAAGAGTGAGCGAATAGCCAAACTGTTCGGAGTTTGCATTCAATGTGGCAGGGAAGAGATCGGTGGTTGAAGAAGTCCACTGCCAATCATCGAGATAAACCCGAAATGGTGAAGTGTCGACGCCAGCGAGAGAGGCTTGATCGCGCGACCATTTTTCATCGGCGTAGTGTTTGTCTGCGGTCGTCACTGCGCTGTGCGCCATGTAGATTTGTTGAGCTTGCCATTCGGTTTTCTTCACGTCATCTTCGCCCGTTGGCGGCGCAGCAGCAAAGCGAAACTGTGTCCACTGGACGCCAAGTGGAGTGCCATCTTCATCAATTAAGTTAGCGGTTAAGTACCACCATTCATGACGAAAGTTTGGGTGTGCTTGATGGTCTGCAGGGAAGGTGAGTTCAATCCCTTTTTCTACGGGTGTGAATAAGTTGCTCTCGCTTTGTGTATCTCCACTGCCCAGCAACGTGCCCATATTTTGCGTGCCCATATTTTTTTGTTGGGCATCTTCACAACCGAATAGGAATAAGCTGCTTATGAGTAGAGTAAGCTTGCTTGCCAATCGAACCATCACAACACCTCGCTTTGCAAACTGGATACGACAGGCTTACTGACCAATCGCCACAGCGGAATCAAGGTTGCGATCACTGCCACCAAGATGGTGATTGCCGCAATGCTCAGCGCATCACTCCAATTCCACAGATAATTTAAGCTCCAACCAAAAGCGCGCAAGGTGACAATATCTGTCAGCACATATCCCACCATGGCTCCTAAAGGTAGGGCAATAACCAGCGTAAAACTGACTAAAGCGACGATCTGTCCGACCACCATGGTCATTAATTTACGACGGCTGACGCCAAGTGCATACAGCCTTGCAATAGCGGCTTTACGCGCGTCGAGTAACATGAAACAAGCACTGAACAAGCCAATCACCGCGACCATCAACGTCACGCCGTTGAGCGCACGCGTAATGGCGAAGGTCTGCGAGAATATATCCAACGCGATGGATTTGATTTGCGCCTGATCGTAGAGCTGACTTGGATGCAGATTCAATTGCTCGCGCAGTTGCTCGTAGACGATTTGTGGGTCACCCGAGACTTTAATGCCGAGGCTTGTTGGCAGGTCGGTAAACCCGCTCTCTTGCCATAACTTTGGTGCTAATAAGACTTCACCGTTGGGTGAGCCGTAATCATGGAATACCGCGCCCACAAGTAGGTTCTTATTTGGAACGGCATCAAGCGTGAGCTCGCTACCCAGTGATAAACCCAGTTTGACCGCGGTTGGCTCACTGATAGCGACTAACTCACCTTGGTAAAAGCGCGGCCAGAAGTTCTCCAAATGCGATTTGAACACCATGGTTTGCTCTAAGGTGTCTTTGTCTTTGGTGCCAAGCAAAATCGGTAAGCCTTGCAGATTATCGTCGACGTAGTATTGCTTGTAGACGGTCTCAACCTTGTCGAACTGCCCTAATGTTCGCTCTACATCAGCGATTTCTCCTTGGGCAGGGCTGACGTAAATGTCGGCGTGTAGCCTTTGTTCTAACCACTGTTTTAGGGTGGATTCAAAGCTGCCAACTAGCGTGTTCATCCCCATATTGGCAGTAACGGCGAGTAGCAGCGCCATCATGGCGAGAGAAAGCGGAGAAATCAGCTCGCGCAGCTCAGCAAACAGATACTGCATCAAACCGGAATTGGTGCGCTTTTCACACCAATTGGCTAACACGCTGAGTGTTTTGGGTAGGTACAAAGGAATCGACACCACAAGCACGCCGAGCCACGCCATGGTGAAGCGGTGATGCTCACTCAGCCATAACCCTGCGAGTGCAAGAGTCGTCAACGCAGCACCTATCACGAACAATTGGTTTTCGTTAGAAGCTTCAGGTGCTTGATAAAATCCGCCATGAGAGGAGAGCGGCTGGCGCACTCGCTGTTTAAAGTGCTGCCAACACGCCAACAGGGTGGCGGCTAACGTGAGCAGCAGGGCTTGCGCCCACCATTGCCACTGCCAAGTGCCGGGCAGCAGTGTCGCGCCATAAAGTTGTTCTAATGTCAGCGCCACGGTCGGGTGCAACCAATGGCTAAGCTGCATGCCCAAGACAAAACCGAGGGAAGCACCGATGGTAACGAGAATAGTGAGTTCAACTAACAGCGCAGAGAACACAATGCTCGGCGCAACACCCGCTTGTTGAATTTGCACTAACAGCCGATTGCGTTTCAGCAAGCTGTACTTTACGCCGTTGTAAGCGATGAACAGCCCGACTAAAAACGCGAGTAAGCTCATTGCGGTGAGGTTGAGGTGAAAGCTGTCGGTCAGCGAACCAAGGTCTGTACTTTGGTTATTGGAAATCCATTGCCCTTGATCGCTAATCAGCTTCTGCCAATTTGCCTGCGTGTCTTTATCCCCTTTATCACCCGAATGGAAAACTGCAATGTAACTGAGCTGCCCTTGTTTATTGAGCAGTTGCTGGGCAAAGCCAATGTCCATCAACATTCGGCTACCTAACTGCCATTCGTCTGGTAGCACCACCACTTGGGTTGGAATGTCATCCAGAGTTAGGGTTTCTACTTCCCCTAAGTTTTGATGTTGAGATTGGCTCATCATCACGATCGGCTTACCGGCCAAAAGCTCAGGTAAAGGTAAAGCACTGTCGAACAAAGACACGTTTTGTTGGTTTTCTGACGAATAGCGCGAACGTGAGGAAATTGCGGCAATCAACTCACTACCTTGCACTGACCAGCGACGCCCTTGTTCGTCTCTCACTCGCCCTTCGATTACAGGTAGTGCTGCACTGAGCCCGTTTTGTCTAAGGGTGAAATAAAGAGACTCGGGCAGATAGTTTTGCCCTGCTGGTGGAATAATTAAGTTCTGAGCTTGTGCGCTAAGCTGCTCGGTAGATTCCGCATAACTTCGTTTGGCATTGAGGTTGATGGCTTGCACCGCAACGAATAAGGTCACAGCCAACACGATACCGATCAGAATCGCGGCGGCTTGCAGTGGCGCCTGCCGATAGTGCGCTGCAAACAGATTCAGGGCGAGTCGAGTATGAGTGAATCTGTTGTTTGATGGCTTAGTTTGCTTCATGGTGAAGCTCATGTTTGTTTACTTGATGGCTGTTCTGTAGCTGACTGTTATCCAATCGCAGCCGTGTTTTCATAAACTCAGCGCATTCAGGGCTGTGGGTGACTAACAGCACTGCCGTATTGCCTTGGGTGGTGATTTCACTGAGTAGCTTCATCACTTCTAACCCCGCTTTTTGGTCGAGGTTACCTGTGGGTTCATCAGCAAGTAGCAGTTTAGGTTTGTGTGCTAAGGCGCGCGCAATAGCGACTCGTTGTTGTTGACCACCGGAAAGGGCAGAAACATGTCTATCGAGCAGTTGGCTGATGCTCAGAGTCTCGACCAAATAATCGCACCAGTCGTTCCATTTCTGTTGATTCAAATGCAGAGGGAAGGCGATGTTTTGCTGCACGTTGAGTGGCGTTAATAGGTTGAATTGCTGGAAGATAACACCGAGTTTTTGGTGTCGAAATCGGCTCCATTGTGGGTCTTTCCAAGCCGCTGTGTTATCACCATCTAACCACAACTCGCCGTCGGAAAGTGGCTCAAAGCCAGCGATGACATTGAGTAAAGTACTTTTGCCGCTGCCACTTGCGCCTGTCAGCGCAACACTCGCTCCTGTGTTCAACGTGAAGTCGACGCCTTCCAACACGCGATGTGTCTCTTTACCATCAACAAAGCTTTTGCTGGCGTGTTTGAGTGTCACAAGTGGGCTTTCCATTTCCTCTCCCTGTATTAAAAAGGTGTCGTTTCTTTTGGCAATCGCTATTGCAGTTCGTTCTTTAGAAACTTTAGACAACAATCAGATAAAAACAGCGATTTACATCGAGTTTAGGGTCTGTTGACCTTTCGAGCTGATTTTTGCAGCGAATTGTTGGGTGTTTGTGCAAGGCAGAAGCTTTGATGTGTAGTTAGCCTACATGAAAAAGCTGATAACGCAGGAGAAATGACCAACAAACGCTGCCCAAAGGGTTCGGCTAAAATCGTTCTATGCTTTGTTAAGGAGTATTTACTTAGAATGCTAGGCTACACACTCCTTGCCTCGCCTAAAACGATTTTATCTCGAACAAAACTTAATCTCGAAAGATAAACAGACCCTACTTTGTACTGAAAATAAGAGGGAAGAGATTAAATGAGGAAGGGATATGACAGGCATTAAAAAAGCCCGAGTCAAACTCGAGCTTTCAAATACATTCAGCGTGGTCAGCTTACACGTAGTACGCTTCAACTTCGCCTTTAAGCTTGATTAGCATTGGGTTACCGAAACGGTCTTTTGCTTTAGGAGAAGCAATTTTTACCCAACCTTCGCTGATGCAGTATTCTTCTACGTCAGTACGCTCTTGGCCGTTGATACGAATACCGATTTGGTGCTCGAAGCATTCTTTGATGAAGAATGGGCTACGTGGGTTACCCGCTAGGCGATCTGGTAGAGCTGGTTTAGCTGTGTCTGTCATTTTGTGTGACCTAAATTCCGTAAAAAGTGCGCTATTGTAGTCAGTGCACTGTGTGTGTTCAAGATATGTTGAGAGTCGATGCGTTGTTTAACTTTCAAGTAACTCCTACAACCCCTTTAAATACTGCGCGTTGGCTGTTGGTTGAATCATGGCATTCAGCGTTTGGACGGTTTGTTCGCTGTGTTCTTCAAGTAGAGCTAAGAACGCGTCAATCAACTCAGGTTTGCTTGCTGAGACTTTCGTTTCGGTCTGGATATCACGCAGATCGATCAACACATCGGTAAACAATTGCGGCAGATCGTGCAGCACTTGCAGGTTTAAGATGTTGTGCTCGCTGTAGATTGAATTGTGGCTGCCTTTTTGTTTTTGCACCAAGTAAGGATTGTCTTTTAAGTTGATGATAGACGTGCGTTTATCACAGCGTTTCAAACAACTTTTGTTGACCTTCACCTTACGGCATCCTTCGGTTTGTTGAAACAAACATTGGCGGCTCGTGAGTAGAGTGTTCGGGTGATAAATGCTGTAGAAGCTGCGCATGTTTTTCGGACGCTTTATGTGACGCACCTGCTTCATATTCAGCTCGTTAGAAACAAACGCGCCACTTGCCGCGAACTCGTCTTGAAGGCATTTAAACGCGTATGAGTTCACCGTGTTCAGTTGTGGGCCTGCCACCCAGCCTAAGCCGAGCTCTTTTGCGATCATGCCGACACCTGAGTTGTTGGTGATCAACAACTCAGGTTGGATGGTTTCCAAAAATACGCGCGCGGCGTGGTAGTCTTCGCCAATCAAAATGGCTGGGAACCAAGGTTTGAGCATTGGGTTGGCTTGGAACAATTCAATCATCGCGCTCAGTTCACCAGACAATCCCATTGGCAATTGATAGTAAACATCAACGTCGTGGTATTCGCACAGCATGGCTTCTTGTGCTGACGAGATCAGAACCGATAATTTTGGCGCACCTTGGCGAGGTTCTGGTTGAGGTAACGTTGGCAGAGTTGGCACATCAATCGACCCTTTCAAGCTGCTGCCGGATACTTGTGTTGAAGTGACATCGAACGACTTAGTTTGCTCTGCCACTTTCTCAATGATCGCGGTTTTGTCATCGTAGAGTTTCTTTTTCACCGCTTGTACATCATCAGCAGACTGGCATTGGTAAACCTTCGAAAAATGCTTTACAGCATGGTCGCGCGGGTTGTCGATGTACATCGCCTTGCCGAAATCACCTTGCAAAAATGCGTTGGAGAAATCACGGTTGAACACCGTGTATAACTCTGTGGTGTCTTCAGAGAGTTCCAAACCCTCGCACAAGCGATCGATTTGCTGGCGCCAATTGTCGACCACGGTATAGACGTAGTGCGATTTCTTGATTCGCCCTTCCACTTTTAATGAATACACGCCAGCATCGGCAAGCGCTTCCAAGTCCCCAAAGGCGGAGTTGTCTTTCATATTGAGTGGGTAGTTGTTGCCCGTTTTGGTCGTTTCGTACTGTTCGCGACAAGGTTGGCTGCAGCGTCCACGGTTACCTGATGCACCATTGCGAGCGGAACTGATATAGCAAATTCCGGAGAATCCGATGCAGTATGAGCCGTGGACAAACACTTCCATCATTACGTTGTGCTCGCGACCAAATTGCGCCAGATGTTTTATTTCATCGATGTTAAGTTCGCGAGATAGATTTACTCGGCTTGCGGTGAGCTGGTTGAGAAAGAGGATCTGGCCTTCGTTATGCGTGTTCAGTTGCGTTGAAGCGTGCACATCCAAATCGGGAAAGTGATGTTTGAGAATGTAGGCCAGACCGAGATCTTGCACGATCACGCCATCGATTTTGGTGGTGTTCAGTTGGCTGAGTAAGCGAACAATCGCCGGAATTTCACTTTCTAAAATCAGCACATTCAACGTTAGGAAAATCTTACAGCTGTGCTGGTGGGCTAACGTTAACACGCCATTTAAGTTATCTAAGGTGAGGTTAGTCGCTCGGTTACGAGCATTAAAGCGGTCGAGCCCACAGTAAATTGCATCGGCGCCAGCGGCAATGGCGGCTTTGATGGAATCTAAATCGCCACCGGGTGCCAATAACTCAAATTGATCGCGTGTCACTACTTTTCTCTTTCTTACTAAAATAGGCTGCAAATGTTACGTATTTCACGCTTTTGATGCTCAGCTAGTTAACGCTTTATTAATCTGAATCAATTAATCCGTGTTACACGGTCGACTCTTGAGTGGGTAGAGTGCAATTCGCGATAGCGGAATCTGACTTCTATAGTTTTCCTACACTTGGTTTTTCTATATTTAGTTTTCTACTCAGAGAGAGGAAGGGACGACAAATGAAAAAAGTAATGATGGGGTTGGTAGTGGCGTTGGCGTCATTGAGTACGTTGGCTGGGGAGGGTGTGGTAACCGTTGCGAGCACGCATTCAGCAAAAGATACGGCGGATAAATTTGTCGCTATCGCGCAAGAAAAAGGGTTGAACGTCTTTGCGCGCATTAACCATCAAGAGAACGCCGTGAAAGTCGATATGACGTTGCGACCAACTGAAGTTATCGTGTTTGGGAACCCTAAAGTGGGCACACCACTGATGATCTGTGCGCAGGAGGTGGCGCTCGATTTACCCCAAAAAGTGTTGGTGTATGAAGATGCTGAAGGTAAAACGTGGTTAGCTTACAACGATCCGATGTATTTAAAGCAGCGCCATCATATTGAAGGCTGTGACGAGGTATTGAACAAAATCAGCGGCGTGCTGAGCAATTTAACCAACGCGGCGGCGAAGTAGGGCTGGTTATTGGCTTCGCTTTTTTTACTCCGAAAACAAAAAGCCAACCTCACAAGGAGGTTGGCAAATCTTACCTAGATTGGGGGAGGTAAGATCAGGAGGTGGCGAGTACGCTGTGCACTTCTGACTTAATTGAGTCAGACTGCGTACCGAAAATCGCTTGTAAACTGTCGCCAATCACTAACACATCTCGCGCGCCAAGTTCTTTTAGCTTAGCAACATCAACGTTAGCGATGTCTTTCACCGAGACACGCAGACGAGTGATACACGCATCGACTGACTTAATATTGGCTTTGCCGCCCAATGCAGCGACTACATCCACCGCAATTTCATCAGGCTGTCCGGCAATCTTCACTTCTGCAATGTCGGTTTCACGACCCGGCGTTTTTAGATCCAACTTCACAATTAGGAAGCGGAACAAGCCATAGTACAGCGTCGCCCAGATTGGACCGATGATGATGAACATCCACGCGTTGCTCGACATTGGGTAGTAAAGGAAGAACTGGATCGCGCCGTGCGCAAAGTCAGTACTGTGTTTGATTTCCAAAAATGCGGTGATCGCAAACGCAATACCAGTTAGGAAAATATGGATCACGTACAGCACTGGCGCGACGAATAGGAAGGTAAATTCGATTGGCTCTGTGATACCAGTTAACCAAGAGGTCAACGCCGCAGACATCATCAAACCACCGACGATTTTCTTACGCTCAGGAGACGCGCAGTGGTAAATCGCCAATGCCGCTGCTGGTAGCGCCCACATGGAGTACATAAAGCCACCAGACAGATAACCTGCGGTTTTATCGCCCGCGAAGAAGCGAGTGAGCTCACCGGTAAACTCTTTGCCGGTTTCTGGGTCTACATAGCTGCCGACTTCAAAGAAGAACGGCGCATTCCAGATGTGGTGCAAACCAACCGGGAGTAGTGAACGTTCGCCCGCGCCGTAAACCGCCCACGCGAGTACAGGGTTTTGGTACGCTGCCCAATGAGAGAATGCATCAAGAAGTTGTCCGACAGGTGGCCATGCAAACGCGAGAATCGCACCAACGACGATCGCCGATAGACCGGTGACAATGGGCACAAATCGCTTACCCGCGAAGAAGCCCAAATATTCCGGCAGTTTGATGTTGTAGAAGCGGTTGTACATGATTGCCGCCACCGCACCGATAAAGATGCCGCCAAACACCCCGGTTTGCAGCGTCTCAACGCCCATGATCGTGGCGTCAGTTTCTAGGCCGCGCAGGCCAGTCACGATACCGAGCGATGCGTTCATAATAATTAGGCCAACTAAGCCTGCGAGCGCAGCCGCACCGTCATTGCCTTTTGATAACCCGAGCGCCACACCGACCGCAAACATCAACTGCATGTTGCCGAACACGCCTTCACCGGCGGCGAGCATCACTTTGTTGACCGCGTCTGGAATAAACGCAAAACCCGCGTTACCAATACCCAGCATCAAGCCAGCCACTGGTAACACCGCCACAGGCAGCATCAACGACCGCCCTATTTTTTGTAGTTGTCCAAATATACTTGCAAACATGGTTTCCTCCTGACGAATGCCAGTGTTGTAGGACCTGATTCCTTCAGGTCATGTTGTTTCACGTAAGGTCAGGATGATCATAGCGAGCAAGGCGGCGCCTAAGGTTACAAAAGGCAATCAGTTTGTAAGTGGTCGCTTACAAATCTCTTACACCGAGAAGTGAAAATTGTAATCGGCTCGATTGTGAATGTGCGTTTAAGAATGCATCATATTGGCCAGCGCCAAACTCAGGGACGGACACAGGGAAAGTAGGATGGAAAACAAGCAGATACTGGTCGTCGATGACAACCTCGACCTTCGCGAAGCGTTGTCGGATTACCTTGGTCGCGCTGGGTTTGAAGTGCTTTGCGCGGAAAACGGCGGCGCGATGTGGCAACTGCTCAACGATCACCATCCTGATTTAATCATCCTCGATATTATGATGCCCGGTGAAGACGGCTTTACCCTGTGCCAGAAACTGCGCAAAAACTCCGATATCCCGATCATCATGCTGACCGCAGTCACTGAAGAAGCCGACCGAGTCGCAGGACTAGAAATGGGCGCTGACGACTACATCACCAAATCATTCAGTCCGCGTGAACTGCTCGCGCGCATCAAAACGATTCTGAGACGCAGCCAAACGACCGCCAATAGCAAACTGACGCGTAAAGTGCGTTTTGACGATTGGTTATTAGATACCGTAACCCGGCAACTGACCCACGTTGCTAGCCGCGAGGTTAAGCAACTTAGTGGCGCGGATTTGTCGCTGCTCGGTTTGTTCGTCAACCACGCGCAATCAATATTGTCTCGCGATGACATTGCGCGCGAGATCTGGGGACGCGATGCCGACCCGTTTGAACGCGGCATTGACGTGCAGATCAGCCGCTTGCGTCATCACCTTGAAGATAAAGACCGTTCGCTGATCCTAACAGTGCGCAATAAAGGCTACATGCTGACCACGGACGTGCATTATGAGAATTAAACGCTGGACGGGATCACTGGTCGTTCGCACCAGTGTGTTCTTGTTGCTGGTGATCATTCTGGCGCAGGTATTATCCGGAATTATCTGGTATCAACACGCCAGCGAACGCGATAAAGAGGGCCTGACCACCACAGTCAAAAGCTTAGCACTGAGCGCTTCTTCTACCATCGCCTTCTTTCAAACCCTCCCTTCGGAATATCGCCACTTGGTGCTCAATCAACTACGCAACATGGGTGGTACGCGCTTTTTCGTCTCACTCAACAATCACCAGATTGACGTCGACCCGCTGCCAGAGAGCGAGCGCAAAACGCTGGTCATCAACCAAGTTCGTGAGGTATTAGAAAGCGAGCTGAGCGGCATTCCTAATATCGAGGTGGAGTTCACCCAGCGCGACAAACTCAAAGTGTTCAACAACGAGCTACCTATCGATGAACTGCCACTATTGTGGGCGCATTATTCGCTTTCGTTTGGTGACCTCAATCCACCCATTCTGGTGATGCAGGTCGAAGTCGCGCAGAACGAATGGTTTTATCTCGCGGCGGTGCTACCCGCGCCTTACATCAACCTAGAGACTAACTATTTTGAGCTGCGCCAATGGCTGACGCTATTGCTGTCCGCGCTAATGCTGTTGCTGTGTACCTGGTTTATCGTTCGCAAAGAAATTCAACCAATTCGAGAGCTGGCAAAAGCCGCAACCCTGATGTCGAGCCGATTAGACGTGCCCGAAGTTTCTGAGCGCGGCAGTAACGAACTGAAAGCGGCGGTACGTGCGTTTAACAAAATGAATCGACGCATCGACAGCCACATTAAAGACCGCGAGATGCTGTTCAGCGCCATCTCCCACGATCTGAAAACGCCGATTGCCTGCCTAAAACTGCGAGCGGAAATGCTGGATGACGACGCCGACCGAGAACGCTTTATCCGCCTGAGTAACGACCTAGATTTGATGGTCAAAGGCGCATTGCAATGCATTAAAGAGACCGATATCCACGAGGAAATCGAGCCGATCAATTTCACCCAACTGATTCAGCACATTTCCTCCAATATCGCCGATGCGCCGGACACAATTCGCATCCACGGTGAAATCCGCACCCACTTTGCTGGTAAACCGTTAGCGATTAAGCGCTGCATTCAGAATCTGGTCGATAACGCGCTCAAATACGGCCATCAAGCGGACATTACGCTGAGTGAAAGCCCAGAGTCGATCCAGATTGAAATTGAAGATCACGGTGGCGGCGTTGACGATTTATTACTTGAAAAGCTCTGCCAGCCATACTTCCGCGCTAGCAACGATAAAGAAGGCAGTGGGCTGGGGTTAACCATTTCACAGAGTATTGCAAAGGCTCATGGCGGCAACTTGTTGCTGAGCCATTCTCAGTTTGGCGGCCTCTGCGCCACGCTGACTTTCCCGAGAGACTGACTATGAACAAACTGGCATTCTTGTTCCCACTGTTGCTCGCCCCTTGCGTCGCTCACGCTGAGTCGCCACAAGGGGTAGAGTTTTTACATTGGTGGACTTCTGACGGCGAACAGCAAGCGCTGCAAACACTCAAAGCTCAGCTAAAACGGCACGATATTGAGCTGCTGCAAAGCCCGGTGCTAGGCGGTGGTGGCGACAGCGCAATGACGGTACTGCAAGCTCGCGCGCTGGCGGGCAATCCACCGAGCTTCGCGCAAATAGAAGGGCCAAGTATTAAGGCGTGGGATGCCATCGGTATTTTGCACAACGTCAACACGGTAGCGGATGAGCAGCGCTGGGACGAGGTGCTCTACCCGCTGTCTATTGAAATCAATAAAACACAAAACGGCTATATCGCCCTGCCACTTACGCTGCACCGTTTGAACTGGTTGTGGGTCAACCACAAACTGCTTAAACAACTGAATCTGTCCGCGCCGAAAAACTGGCAAGAGATGTTCGCTGCCATGGAGCTTGCTAAGCAAAATGGCATTGTACCGATCGCGGTCGGTGAGCAGCCGTGGCAAGTCGCCCAACTTTTCGAGAACTTAGTGATCTCCACTGGCGGCGTTGAGTTCTACACCAATGCGATGGTTAAACTTGAGCGAGATAGCATCGACAGCGACACCCTGCGCCAAGCACTGACGCAATTTCGTCGCCTCAGTTTGTTGATCGACAACCAATTGCCCGACAGTAAGTGGGATACGGCGACCCAAGCGCTAGCCGACGGTCAAGCACTGTTTCAAATCGGCGGTGATTGGATATTAGGTGAGCTGCTCGTCAATCAAGTCTCGGTTCCGCAAGAGGTCGGCTGTTACCCAACGCCGGACAGCGATGGTGTATTCCTCTACAACATGGACAGCTTGGTGTTTATGTCGAGCAAGTCGTTTTCTGCCGAGGCGGCTCAGCAAACCGCAAGCGCGCTGGCAGACGTCGAGTTTCAAGCTAAGTTCAATAAGGTAAAAGGCTCGATTCCGGTGCGTACCGATATCGACATCAGCGATTTTAATCCGTGTCAGGTCCAGTCATATCAAGACTTTCACTACGGCGTTAAACACAACCTCGCTGTGCCGAGTATGATTGATTCAATGGCGGTCAATCCGGTTGCTCAGCAAGCGATAAACTCGGAAATCTTCCGTTTTTACCGCAATCCCAAGATGGAACCCGACGAGCTGATAAAACGCATTATTGCTATTTCGCAAAGCGGTTAATGGCAATTAATTTGTGCCGAGTGGAATAAAAAAGCCCCAATGATTGGGGCTGAGTAAAGCGAAGTATGCCGTTTAAAAATAGTGGAAGATCGGCGGTTCATGCATCAAGAAGTTTTGATGGGAGATGTTCCACGCATAGGCGCCCGCTAAGGTAAACACAACGTAATCACCAATATCGACGTGGGCGACGTGTTGATTGCGTGCCAGCACATCTTTGGGCGTACAAAGCTGGCCGACAAAGGTCGCTTGTGCATGCTGAATTGGATGAGAAATCTCATGGTGTTGCTCGCTTTTCAGGATGACGAATGGATGATCATGGCTCTGCGCCGCTGGCGTGCGGAAGTGGTGAGTTCCTCCGCGCGCGATGACAAAGTTTTCGCCAAGATTTTGCTTAATATCCAGTACTTCCATCACGTAATAACCGCATGCCGCCGTGATGAAACGTCCGCATTCAAAACGCAGTGTCCAGTCTTGCACTTGCTCTTTGGCGATGAGGAATTCCAACTTGTCGCAAAACTCCATCCACGGAAAGTGTTGCTCAGGGTTTTGGTAGTTAATCCCCATGCCGCCGCCCAAGTTGATCATCAGCTCACTGAGTTCGAACTCCTGCTGCCACGTTTTCACGACTTGGAAATAGCGCTGCATTAACGCTAAGTGACGTTCAACATCGAGCTGATGCGACATCAAGTGAAAATGGAAGCCTTTGAGTGACACTTGCGGGAAATCGCGCAGCAACATCAAAGCATTACTCAGCTCGGACTCGTCCAAGCCAAATGGAGTCGGCTTGCCACCCATCGCCAACTTGCTGAGCGTGATGTCGCCAATATCGATGTTCATACGCAAAAAGATCGAAGCAGGACGGTTGAGGCGCTCGGTTAGTGCTCCAATGCGTTGTAGCTCGGTGAGGCTTTCGACATGAATTGCATCAACATCAAGCTCAATCGCTTGTTGCAATTCACTTAGCATTTTTCCGGGGCCACCGAAGATCAATGGCTTATCGAGTTGTTGCTGGTGGAGGTGTGTCAACTCCCCGCCAGATGCCGCTTCAAAACCATCGACATACGGCGCGAGCGTTTTAAGAATCGGGCCCGATGGATTGGCTTTGGCTGCGTAAAATAGCTCGACATTTCTCGGCAAAACGTGACGCAGTTGTTTGATGTGTTCTTCTAAGGCGCTTAGGTCATACACGTATGCGCACAAGGGTTGACTTTGCTGCTGTGCGAGTGTGTGAACTTGTTGGCTAACGCGTGTCGGTAGAGAGAGGGAATTAGACATGTTGCGCTCCTTTTTCGTGTTGCTGCCAAGGCGTGGCGACTTGGGTATAGCCCGACTCCTTATCGGCTTTTTGCATCAAACGCGTGGTGAAATTATTTTTGCTCGGGAAGTGACCGCCATTCAGCAACGCTTCTAGTTCCGGCTGTTTTCCATTCACTGATTGCCAACGCACAATGGCACTTTGCACCGCATTCCATAGCGTTTGCTCTAGTGGCTCATCACCTTCTGCGATGAAGAAAATCGCTTCGCTGATGTTGTTGATAAAGGTGCAGTATCCGATGCGATTCCAGCCTTGTTCGCGACTGTAGTAAACCGATTGTCGCGCGCGTTCAGACAAATCAGTTAATGTTTCTGCTGGCCAGAACTCTGGCAGTAATTTAGTGCCTTCCAAATCACGAATCCAAACACAACACGGCATCTCTTGCTCAAAGCCAATCAAGGTGTTTTGCAAATGCGGCTCAAACGCCACCCCGTGTTTGAAGTAGTAATTAAACACGCCCGGAATTAGGCAATGCAAATAGCGCTCAAGCCACAGTGTCGCGATGTCGGAATAGCGATTTTGCGTAGTACGCGCTTTGTTTTTAAGGCGTTGAGCAATGCAACTGTTGCCGTTTTTGTCGTAAGCAAACAGAGCGCCAGCGAGGGTTGGTTTTAAGATATCGACTTCGCTCAGCGAGAAATTTTCGCGATACAAAATCCCAAACGATTCGCGCGCTTTGGTGTTGTCATCCCAATTACGCTCAGCGACACTTTCTAGATTCAATGTGGTGGCGTAAGGCTCTGTCATCACTTTAAATACGGGGTTGTGCAGCTGTTCGTTTTCTCGAATTGGTTTGAGAATCGACGTGAGCTGCACGGCGCTGTCGAGTTCGTACCACGCGTTTTTGCGCACGCAATTGGTTAATCGTACGTTGATGGAGAATTTCGCAAACCAATCCATATCTGGGTGGTAGAGGGTACGAACTGAAGAGGTCGGCTGCATCTTTTCACCACCTAAACCCAGTGGCGTGATCTTGCCTTGTTCAATGGCACGCTTCACGCTTGGGTTGCTCAAAATGGTGTAGCTTTCCCAAGGATGACAAGGGTAGAGGGTCTTCCCATTGCTGGTGGCGTGTTGTGGCGCGAGCTGTTGTAGCATGTGCTGAGCAGGGTTAGCTTCTCCGTCGGAACTCAGCACATCAAGTAAGGACGTATCCACTTCAAACCAGTACAGCGGGACTTGCGCGCCGACTTCTGGAGAAAACGCCAAGAGATCATCCATGGTGACGCCCGAACGACTTTTTGGGGTCGGATGGAAAGTATGCCCCCAAATCAGAGACTGTTCCGAAGCGATAAACTCGTTGTGATGCGATTTGGGCGCGACGTTGAGAAACTGCTCGGTAACCAGCACGCTATTTTCCAGTTGTTCGATCAGCTCATGGTTAAATGGGATCGCCAATACCTGCTTGAGATAGTTAAGCAAAAGCGTAAGAGTTTGCGTGGCATCCAATTTCGCCCAACCAGATCCCGGCATTTTCGCCCATGGCAGTTCTGCCAATTTGATTTTGCCCAGTTTGCTCGCGTAGTGAATCGGCAAAACCAGCACGCCATTTTGTTGAGAAAGATAAACGGCTACCCGCTGCTTGGCGGAATAGTTGCGTTTTAACGTTTGGGGTAGCGATGTCGATTGGTAGTGCCATTCCACTTGTTGATTCGGTAGCGCAAATTCACGTAAGTAACAATTAAGAACACCCATAATCGTGTTGAGTTGGGCCTTCTCCCGATTGAGCTGCACATCATGCGCGCGCAACTCGCTAGTCTGAGAGGATTGAGTTTGTAACATGTTGATTTCCAAATTTTGAATGGAGAACCAGCGCGATCAAGGTGATTACGCTGACTATCGCAGAAAGTAGGAAAGGAACCTCAAGTAGCCCCAAGCTAGAAATGAAAGAAGCGCAAAATCCCGCTGCCACGCCACCCCATTTGGACATGGCATCAAAGCGAGAAAATACTTTGCCACTGAGTTTGCGATCCAGATGGCTCGCAAGATGCTGATGCAATCCGTGATAGCAACACACCATCGCGATGCCGAAGACAATTCTCGCAGCAATGAGTGCGGTTTCGGACGCAATCAAATGCAAGGCAGAGCTCACGGCAAGCAATGCAAACCCGAGCCACAACGTGCGCAGCGGTTGATGGCGATTCAGCCCATCTGACAACACGTGGATTTTGCCTGCCAGCAACAGATAGATGCCATGCGGCAGTGCGTACAAAAAACCGATCCATGCGTGGTGAGTGATGCCATATTGCTGCACAAACGGCGAGAAATAAGGAAAGGTCACCACCATGGAAAACGCAAACCCGAACTGAGCAAAGAAGATCCAACGAATGGCATGCATTGCGTTTTTCTGTGCAACCGGTTTTTCTTGCTGAGATTCTGAGTTTGGCTTTTCGAGGTTTCGTTCGGCAGGTTTATCCGCAGGCAGTGTTAGCGTGATGCCCATAGCAATTAAAGGCAAAACGCATAACCAAAGATACGCGTTGAGCGGGTTGGTCTCTGACAAGCTCCAGCCGAGCCCAATGGGCGCAACGATCAGCGCCAAGCGAGCAGATAGTTGGGTTTTATTGAGTGACTTGCCGAGTGTTTTGGCTTCTTTAATTTGACTAGATAAGTAGCTGTTCGAGGCGGCCATGGTGCCGCCAAAGGTTCCTTGAACAATAAGACCAAACACAAACATGGCGAGGTTGTCTGCCAAGCCGCACAGCGCAAACCCTGCTGCAAGGCCAAGTTGTGCACGCAAGAGTGAGCGGCGGCGACCGTAGCGATCGGCAAAGTTGCCCCAAAATCGCGCCGCCAACGCAGTACAAAACGTAGGTAGGATAAACAATACCCCTGCCCAGTCCGCATCAATGCTTGCGCCTAACGTTGGCAACACGACGGGTAGAAATAGCGGCATACCTAACGCGGCAAACGCAGCGATAAAGTGGCACAACAACACACTGTAGATGAGTTTGGTCATAATCGTTAACGTACGCTTTTTTTGATGGCTTCTATGTAGGCGCGTTGCGCTTCTTCGCTAGAAAGCAGTAAGAAGTTCGGGGCCGACAAACCATAGAACTTATTGATGTCGCTCGCGCCGGAGGCTTCTTTCGAGAGCAAACTGCCAGAGCTCAACAAGTACTTGGCGTACAAATCAGGCGCCTCTTGCAGTAACTCGCGTGCCAGTTTCGTCTCTAACCCTTCGCCTTCTAATCGGTTGAGTTGTTCTGAAATGCTTTTGGCCACGATGGCGTAAAGCGATGCTGAAGAGGCAATGCCCTTCGCTGCCATGGCTTCTACAATCGCTGCGATATCCAGTTGTAATGTGATGGTGGTAAACATCTGACCGAGCGCCAATTCATTGTCGACTTTGATGCGTTGATCGAGCAGTTCATCGCAATCCACTGGAAGTAGTTTTGCGCCGTGTTTTTGGGCAGCATGCTCTGTTGCAAAGTGGAAGCGCTCTGGCCAAATTCGCGCTGCGTCGTTGTCTTTCATCGCGAGCGTCATTTTGCCCTGTTGATCAAATGCAATGATGGCGTTTTGCTGGTTGGACTCCAATGCAATGCCATAACGAAGCCACAAGGTAAGGTGTACTTGGCATAATAGGTCGACGTAATCTTTGAACCACGCCAGCGTATCTTGTTGATAGTACTGCTCTGCCAAGTGTTCTAAGAACAAGCGGTCGTCAGGCATTGGGCTTGCCAGTGCGGCAACCGGAACTAGCGCTTTGTCTTCGCAATGAATAAGTGGGTACTCACGTACGATGTACGCGAAGGTTTTATCCTCGCCGACGTGTCCACCGTGTTTTTCGTTGCAATGGAACAAGCGACTGTTTAAGTCTGCGTCCGTTTGTTCAAGGTGGCTGAGTAGGCGTTCAAACCAGTGGCCGTCATACAGTGTTGAAGGCTTGATTAAGCGAATGTTTTTCGTGCCTAGCGATCGCATGATCAGCGGAACTTTGATGTGAATGTGCGGTGCGTCGTTGACGACCACCGTACGAACGGAAAGCGTCGGCGTCACGTCTAGATACGTTAAAGGCGCTTCTATCATACCTTCGGGTAAGGCTTCTAAAGATCGCAGGGTGAGCGGATGCGCAGGGAACAGTACGTGGCTCAGTGCAAAATCAGCAGGAAGCCCAACTTGCTCCATGGTTGGCCAGCAATCAGGTTGTTCGCTGGTTAATGTCACCAGTGATTTTTCAATCGCAATCCAATGCAGAGCAAAGCTTGGTGCAAACTCGGGCGCGTACTTAGCAAGGTCTTCATCGCTCAGACCAAACTTCGCCCGCGCAGTTGGATAGTACGGATGGTCAAGGTAAGAAGCGATCTGGTCGGCTAGCAGCAGTTTTTGATGCCAAGAACCAAGCTCGGATATTGGTTGAGAAATGTGGTCTGCGTGATGATGAAACGCTTGGTCACACAGCGCTTTGTGTTGCTCTGCACATTCTAGTTCTTGAAGGTATCCCGCCAACAATTCGTGAGAGCTGTCATGCGCCAGTGTCGTTAGTAGTGCAATCCACTCTTTGTAATGTTGTTGATGTTCGACTTGGCCATTTTTCTCCACCCACCAACCTTGTGGTGTTTCGTCATTGGCGTGACCGTAGCGCCAGTGCTGCATGTAATACGTTGGCGCAACGGGTAAATACAACGTGAAATCAGAGTTGGCAAATATCAGCCAGACTTGCTCGCCTTGAGGAACAATTCCCTCTTTTGGCGCGTCGCTACTGAACTTGGCTTTTGACAAAATGCCAAACATGTCTTCGCGTAAGCAAGTGTCGATCAATCGTTGCGTTAGATACAAAGCGTTGTCGTTCATGCTGCCACCTCACGAGTCGGAGCTAGATCGAAATTGCTAAGCGCGTTCTGCAGCGCTTGGTCGAGGTTTCGCCCTGATGGTGAGACAATCGAAATTCGGGCGAGATAATCCTTATTGGAATAACTCTGTTGGAAGTGTTCTCCAGCGGTTTTTAGTACCTGTTGCTGGGTGATGATATCGTCATCGTGTTGGATGAACGACGTCGAACCTCCGTCAATCACACCACTGTGCTCCGCAACCACATAGTGCACGTGCGCTGACCCATGAATTTGGTAATCGCCGGCCAATCTTCGGCCCAAATGCAGACCCAAAATTGTGCTAAACCAACCGAAGTGAGCGAGATTGTTGAGCAAGAATTCGCGGCCATCTCCAATACTGCGGTAGTTAATTTCCACCAGAACCGGGCCATTTTCTGTAATGATAAATTCGCTGTGGCAAACTCCAAAACCAACGCCGAACGCTTTAAGTTGAGCCAAGCAAGCTTCTCGGTGAGCAATGCCGTTTGGTCCGTTCCAGTCTGCGGCGGTTTCGATAAAGTAAGGCGGCTCAGAGAGCGACACATCAAAACCGCCCACGGCGATAAGTTGGTTACCGTCTCCTAAAGTTTCGAGCGTAACCAACGGTCCTTGAAGAAACTGCTCCACCAGAATGGCGGCGTTTGGGTGCTTTTGCCAAAACGCCTCGGAGTAAGCATCGAGCTCGCTTTGGGAGTCACAGCGCTGTACATCTAAACTCGCCACGCCTTCTTTGGGTTTTGCTACGACAGGGAAGGCCATGCCTAATGCCACATTCGAATGGCGATGCAGCAAACAGCTTTGTGTGTTGGGTAAGGATTTTTCATTTAACACTTGTCGAGTTAAGTGTTTGTTTTTGGCCTTTAACGTGACAGACCAATCTTTGGATGGGAGGCCAAAAAATTGCGCGCAGATGGCGGTGGAAGTTTGTAAGTGATCACTATTGCTGAAAATAGCGTCTGGCTTTAATTCATGCTCCGTGATGGTTTCGATGAGTTCTAATGGGTTGAAGACATCACATTCTAGAATGGTATCCGGATTAAAGTGACTATCATGACTCGCCAACTCTAAATGGCTGAGCTTATGGTCGGTGATAAGAACGACGTGAAGGTCCATCGCTTTAGCTGCAGGCACAAAGCCGTGAGTGACTGCATCGTTAACGACATGACTTACGATAATCATCGTAGATTTCATGAGCTTTCCTAATTTTCTAACATTTTCTTCTAACGTTGATAAAGTCGCTCACGGTCGTCTTCCAATGTGCCTCTCTCGAGACGGAGGGCAGAAGTTTTAGTATTTATTGTTATGATATTTGGTTTTTTTTTGTTGTTAGTTGTGTTTTTAGGGTAAATAAATATAGAGCATAAAATTAATATTGCAAATAGAAATAATATTTGTTCTTATTTCCATCCGTTGGCTTTATAACAACTAAACGGAATTATGGAATGAATAAATTATTGACCCTGACCCCCTTGGCGGTCGCGATTGGTTCTTCATTAGTAGCACCAAGCGCAGTGGCTTCAGAAGAGACGAACTCAACCCCATCAGCAACTGAAACGATTCAAGTCTTCGGTCATCAGTACGAAGGTTATGCTGAACACATGCCTCAATCAGGCACCAAAACCGATGTGGAATGGCTTGATGTGCCACAAGCGGTATCCGTAGTAACGAAAACAGAAATGCAAGACCGAGGCGCGGTGCGTTTAGTGGATGCGCTAGATGGGGTAGCCGGGGTCAATAACACCTTGGGCGAAGGCAGCCGCGATCAGTTCATGATCCGTGGTTTTGATTCACTCAACGATATGTACCGTGATGGCTTGCGAGATGACGGTACGTTGCAGTCTTACCGCAGCTTAGCGAACGTTGAACGCGTTGAAATTGTGAAAGGCCCTGCGGGTGCTTTGTATGGCCGTGGTTCGGCTGGGGGCATCATCAACTTGGTGACGAAACGCGCTAACGGTGAGAATTTTACTCACGTAAACGGTAGTGTAGGCAGCAACAACCAATATGTTGGTCAGGTCGACAGCTCAATGGCGTTTACAGATAAGGTCAACGGGCGTATTAACTTGGAATACCGTCAAGCCGACTCGTACGTTGATCATGTTGATTCAAACGATTTCTTCATTGCACCGACCATTCGTGTGTTACCAGCGGAAGGTCACACCATTGATATTGACGTGGAATACGCCCATCAAGAACTAGTGCCGTATCGTGGTGTGCCATCAAAAAATGGCAAGCCAGTTGATTTGCCAGTAAGCACTTACTTTGGCGGTACAAACGACTATCAGGAGTCAGACAGTCTCCGTATTGCGGTGGATTACGAATGGCGTCTGAATGATCAATGGGTATGGAACAACCGAGCGGCGTTCAACCATATCGAACTTGAGCAAAAAGGCACGCGTCAGGGCAAAGTGACGGGTAATGAAGTGTCTCAAACCGTCAACAACTTTGGTTACGATCTACGTACTACGACCACTTTACAATCTGAGTTGGTTTGGGAAACCAGGGACAATCAATTGATGGTGGGTGCAGATTTCAACCAGATCGATATCGACCTAACGTTGGCAAGTGACAAAACGCTTCCTCCGCAAAATATATACGACCCAGTCGTTGGTCCAACGCCTGATCCGGGCTTTAAGCCATTTCGTGACAATACCACCACCACGACAGGTTTGTATGTGCAAGACGTCTATACGTGGGGCGACCTTTCTTTGATCGGTAACGTGCGTTACGACTCGATGGAGCTCGAACAACAAAAAGCGGGCTCAGATAAGGAAAAGTTGGATGATGACAAAGTCAGCTACCGTGCTGGTTTGGTATACCGCATCAATTCCGACACATCCGTATACGCCAGTTTAGCGCGCTCTTGGCAGTTACCGTACGCTGGTATCTACATCAATCCAAAATTGGCGGAATTCTTCCACACCGACTTAAAAGAGGTGGGTGCGAAAGCGTACCTTTTGGATAACGCATTAATGTTGAATGCGGCACTGTTCCAGATTGATCAAGAGCAACCACAAACTAACGTGGACGGCGATGTGATCGATAAAATTGAAGTGCGTCACCAAGGCATTGAATTAGAGGCTCGCGGCCAAATCACCAAACAGTGGGACATCTCTGTTGGTTACAGCTACTTAGATGCGGAAGACAAAGCCACAGGCAAAAAGCCTAACGATGTATCAGACCACTTGTTCTCTCTTTGGAGCACTTACCAATTGGATGACAACTGGCGTTTAGGCGGTGGTGTGAAGTACGTGGGCGACCGTTACGCAGGTAACGACGAAGCCGTCGCACTTGGCGATTACACAACGGTGGATTTGATGGCGGCGTACACCACTGGTCGTCACAAAATCCAAGCGAACGCTTACAACATTTTGGATGAGAAATACATTCTTGGCGCAACAAACGGCACGTCTGGCTTAAACCAGATTGGCTACGGCGCACCAGCCGAGTTCATGCTCAGCTACGGATATCAGTTCTAGGCTTTTTGTGCGTAGTTAGCGCCTGTTAGCCGATTTTTGCCTCATATTGAGGATGTTTAGCCCCTAGAGCCTACGGGATGTATTCTGCCCGAGGCTCAATTTCTCGCAAAGGAGATCTTAATGTCTTACCAGAATTTGGATGGTAAAGTGCGTGTACGTGCTGGTTTGTCTACCACTTACAGTGTGCTTGCGATTGCAATCGCTTCTGCCACATCCATGAGCGCGGTTGCTGCTCCTGCTAAAAAAGAACAAACTACCACGATGGAAACCGTCGTTGTCACTGGTAGCGTGATTGGTAAATCTGAAATTGAAGACGTCAAAGAGTACCCAGGTGCTCGTACCGTCATTACCCGCGATCAAATCGAGAAAACCGCCGCAGGCTCGATTGATAACGCGCTACAGCGCGTGCCGGGTATTAAAGTTCAGGATGAAAGCGGAACGGGCGTATTGCCTAACATTTCCGTACGTGGTTTGAAAGCAAGCCGTAGTGGTCATGCTCAGTTCTTGATGGATGGTGTACCGCTAACACTTGCGCCATATGGTCACACTGGTCAGTCTATCTTCCCAGCAACACTGTCGATGCTTGATCGTATTGACATTGTACGCGGTGGTGCCGCAGTACAGTACGGCCCAAACAACGTCGGTGGTGTGATCAACTTAGTGACCAAACCGATTCCACACACGTGGCAAACTGAAATCAGTAACCGCCTTACCGTGTTTGATGGCGGTGATGCGCCGCTGAATGATTTTTACCTACGCACGGGCGGCTGGTTAAGCGACACATTTGCACTACAGTTGGAAGGTAACTTCCTAAAAGGTGAAAGCTTCCGTGAACATTCCGATACGGACGTGAAGAACTTCCAAGCCAAAGCACAGTGGCTACTGAGTGACACTCAAGAGATTCAAGCATTCCTGCAACGTTACGATGCTGAAACGCAAATGCCGGGCGCACTTTCGCCACAAGATTACGAGCAAGATCGTCACCAATCGAAACGTCCTTACGATGATTATGAAGGTAAGTCGACGCGCTGGAGTGTTAAGTACATCCACGATTTGCCATTTGCCGACAGTGCCGAGCTAGAAGTGCTAACGTTTGGCCATAAGTCAGAGCGTCTTTTCAAGTGGGGCTTTAACAGCGCGGGTGGCCATTGGGCGGATCCGGCTCTGCCAGCGACGGACGTTCGTACCTCTCCACGTGAATTTACCGTGTATGGTATAGAGCCAAAAATGGCGATGTACTTTGGCGAAGGTAAATCCGTTACTCAAAACTGGATCGTGGGTACCCGTTATGTTAATGAAGACATTTACTACAAACTCACTCAGACTCCAATCGCCGGTAGTGCAACCAGCGTTCCGCGTGATTGGCATCTAGATACGGACGCGTTTGCTGGATACGTTAGCAACGAAATTGGTTTGTTCAATGATACATTGAAGGTAACGCCTGGGTTGCGTGTTGAGTCGGTTCGAATGACGTTTACCGATCGTGGTAAAAAACAAACGGCAGACAACACCGTGACGGAATGGTTGCCAGGTTTGACGGTGGCATACAACTTAACTGACCAGTGGGTGACGTATGCGAACGCGCAAAAATCACTTCGTGCGCCACAAATTGCCTACATCCGAGGTTTGGGTGAAGAAGGTAGCGAACTGGCTTGGAACTACGAAGTCGGCGCGCGTTACACCCAAGATGCGACCAGCTTTAACGCTGCACTTTATCGCATCGACTTTGAAGATCAATTGCAATGGCAAAGCTCAACGCAGACCTTCGATAACATCGGAAAAACACTTCACCAAGGCATAGAGCTTTCTGCTCGTTACGTGCCTGAAGCACTACCTGCACTGAGTTTAGGCGCAAGCTACAACTATCTAGACGCTACGCTTGAAGAAGAAGGCGCGAATAAAGGTAATCAACTGCCTTACACCTCTAAGCATCAGCTTGGTTGGGATGCAACCTACGCATTTTACGGCATGGACACCACGCTATCGGGCTTCTACTTTAGTGATTCGTATACCGATAACGCCAACACCAGTGCCGAAGATGCAACTGGCGCAACGGGTAAAGTACCATCTTACATGGTGTGGAACTTCAACTTGGGGACGGATTTATACAAAGACGACAAAGGCAAGTTACGCATGAATGTTGCGGTGAACAACTTGTTTGACGAGGAGTATTACTTCCGCGGGATTGATACAAGCCCAGTTGGTCGGTACCCAGCTCCGGGACGCTCTTACACACTGGATCTGAACTATCAGTTTTAAGCGTTTCGTTCACCGAGTTTGAAAAGAAAAGTCGCCAATTTACCTTGGCGACTTTGCCGATCTTAGGTAATGGAAAACTCTTAGCACTGGAAAAAAGCAAGATGAAAAATAAAAAACAATTTACGATCAAACACTTTTCAACAGTTTTGCTGATGCTGTTGAGCTCAGCTTTGATGTCATTTAGCGCATTTTCTCAGGCGCGCAGCGTGCAAGATGAGCAAGGCACTTTTGAGCTAGAAGCGATACCTCAACGTATTGTGGTTTTAGAATTTTCGTTTGTCGATGCATTAGCGGCAGTCGATGTCTCACCTGTAGGCGTCGCCGATGACAACGATGCCACACGAGTCATTCCTGCTGTTCGTGCCAAGGTTGGTCCTTGGCAATCGGTCGGCATGCGCTCGCAACCGAGTTTAGAGGCGATTGCGGTGCTCAAGCCGGATTTGATCATTGCTGATGCAGAACGTCATCGCGCAATTTATCAAGATTTGCAGCGAATTGCGCCAACTTTGCTGTTAAAAAGCCGTGGTGAGACATATCAAGAAAATCTCGAATCCGCACACAAAATCGGCGTGGCAATTGGCAAACAAGCGAAAATGACACAACGAATTGAGCAGCACAAACAGACAATGGCGGAGTTCAAACAGCATTTTGCAACACAGGAAACCATTCAGTTTGGTGTGGTTTCTGACAAAGGGATGTGGTTGCATAGCCCGGTTTCTTACGCTGGGGGCGTTTTGAGTATGCTGGGCATCCAAAGCCCGCTGGCTCCATCTGAGCAAAAAGCGTATATCCCAACCAGTTTCGAACTTTTACTAAAAACCAACCCTGATTGGTTGTTAGTTGGACTTTACTCTCAACCAAATATTGTGGATGAGTGGCGCAAAAACCCATTATTTAAGCTGCTAACCGCTGCGAAAAAACAGCAACTTGTTGAGGTCTCTCCTGAGCTGTGGTCGTTAAATCGCGGCATGTTGGCTGCGGAAGAAATTGCCCGCAATCTTGAAGCGTTATTGGAGCGCTCATGAGTTCGGCGATAAGCTCGGAAAGCGCGTCTTCGGTTAGCAAATCGCATTGGAAAGCGAGCTTGTTTGTCTGTGCTATGGCGTTGTGTACGCTCTCAGGCTATGCAGCCTCAATGATTGGCTGGTCCAACTTTTCTTTGAGCGTTAATGATCTGACAAGCTATTGGTTTGCGTTTGCTGAGGGCAATATGCTGCATCAAATCCTCGCGACGCTGCGTGCGCCTCGTGCCTATGCTGGGTTATTAATTGGCGCTTCGCTTGCGGTATCCGGAGTGCTGATGCAAGGATTAACTCGTAACCCTTTGGCGTCGCCATCCATTCTCGGCATTAATGCTGGTGCGGCTTGTTTTATGGCCTTGGCGTCTATCGGCGTACCATTCTTTAGTCAATTGAACCCAATCATCAACGCAGTACTCGGCGCGCTACTAAGTGGTGGTGCGGTCATGTTGTTGGGCGGTTTTTTCTCCGCGCGTTCTCACCCATTGCGTTTAGTGCTAGCGGGCATTGCCATCAGTGCACTGCTGATAGGGTTAACTCGTGCGTCGGTAATTTTGGCGGATGACATGGCTTACAGCGTGTTGCATTGGTTAACGGGTTCACTCTCTGCGGTAGATTCTGAGCAGTGGCAGCAACTGTGGCCTTTTGCGACTTTAGGTTTGGTGCTCGCCATGGGCTTAGCGCGAAACTTAAATTTACTCGCGTTGGGGGACGAAGTTGCTGTTGGGCTAGGTGGTAACATTCGTCTTACGCGATTTATCAGTGGTTTATCGGTTGTGCTGTTGGCAGGAACTAGCGTAGCGATTGCTGGACCAATTGGCTTTGTCGGGTTGTTAGTGCCGCACTTGGTGCGCCCGATTGTTGGTCACAACTATCACATTCTCATTCCGGTTTCCGCCTTGTGTGGCGCGACATTAGTGACGTGGTCAGATGCTTTATCACGCGCGATTGCTTTTCCGGCTGAAACGCCAGTGGGCGTGATTACCGCGCTGTTGGGCACACCTTGCTTTATCGCGATTGCAATGAGGAAATCATCATGATGAATCAAACCAAACTGTTTGCATTAGTTGGATTGTTGCTGATTACGTCTTCTCTCACGCTGTTTGTTGGCGCGGCGAACATGTCGGCTCAACAGGTTTTTGCATTACTGTTTTCTTTCTCTGACTCGGACTTTGTGATTCACCAATATCGATTACCGAGAATGTTGCTCGCCATTGGCGTGGGCGCTGGGTTGGGGCTGTCAGGCGTTTTAGTTCAAGGCGTCATCCGTAATCCACTTGCCTCACCAGATTTAATGGGGATAAGCGCCGGAGCAGGACTGGCGGCTACCGCTTGTTTGGTGCTGTATCCGAATGCGCCAGTGGCAATGTTGCCGATGGTCGCCATGGCGGGAGGCTTGCTTGCTGCTGGCTTTATTGCTGTGCTGGCTTACTGGTCGAAACCAACACCAGCACGTTTGGCGCTGATTGGTGTTGCTGTCAGCGCATTTTTAGCCAGCGGTATCGATTTTCTTCTGATTGTGCACCCTATTGAAATCAACACGGCGATGGTATGGCTAACCGGCAGTTTGTGGGGACGAAACTGGCAACAAGTGCCGTTTATTTGGAGTGCTTTATTGCTGCTACTGCCATTGGCGTTTTGGCTGGCTTGGCGGCTAGATGTTATGGGACTGGGAGAAGAAAGCGCCACTACACTTGGCACGAAACCAAGACAGATCCAAATTCTTGCGCTGATTGCTGCCGTGCTATTGGCGAGCATCAGTGTTTCTGTGGCAGGCACGATCAGCTTTGTTGGCCTGCTTGCGCCGCATCTTGCGCGTTTGCTGTTTGGCCACAACCACAAGTTGTTGATTCCAGCCGCTGCAACCCTTGGCGCTTTGTTGGTGATTTGCGCCGATGGTTTAGCGAGAGGCTTACAGCCGCCAATTGAGCTACCAGCGGGAGTGCTAACATCTGTTATTGGCGCACCATATTTCATTTTTCTTTTGTATCGTTACAGAGGTTGGTAAGCATGTTACGAACGCAGAACTTATCCGTCGCGTACGGCAAACAGACCATCATTCCAGATCTCTCTTTGTCGATTCCTCAAGGTAAAATTACCGCACTAGTTGGTCCAAATGGTTGCGGTAAATCGACACTATTAAAAACCTTGGTACGCATCAATAAACCTGCTTCTGGCCAAGTGTTGTATAACGACAAACCACTAAGCAGCTACGGTGATAAACGCTTGGCGCGTTCGTTGTCTTTGCTGCCGCAGATTCTTGTCAGTCCTGAAGGTATTACCGTCAGAAAACTGGTCGAATATGGCCGCTCGCCTTATCTCTCTCATTGGGGCAGGTTAAGTCAACAAGACAAAGCCTTGGTCGAGCAAGCAATGCAAGATACTGGCGTGATTGAGTTTGCTGACAAGCCAGTTGAATCGTTGTCTGGCGGTCAAAGGCAAAGAGCGTGGATTGCGATGGTAATGGCGCAAGATACCGACGTAGTGATGCTTGATGAGCCAACCACTTACTTGGATCTCTCTCACCAAGTTGAGCTGATGAAACTCATGAGGCAGATGAACGACAAAGGCAAAACAGTGGTCGTAGTGCTGCACGATCTAAACCAAGCGTGCCGTTACTGCGATCATTTGGTGGTGTTGGAAAAAGGTCAGTTAGTCACGCAGGGAACACCGCAAGAGGTAATGACAGAAGGCATGTTGTCATCGGTGTTTGATTTACAAGCGAGAGTATTTAATGACCCAATCTCAGGCACGCCGATGTGTGTGGCGGTGTAGGTTTACGTCTTTGGAAAGCTATCTGCAATAAAAACGTCGATCCATAAAAACAAACCCCGCTAGTAACAAAGTTGCTAGCGGGGTTTGTTGTTTTTAAGAGCGTCCTTAATGTGGCGTTTAAGCCAGTTTAAACGTCGCCACTTTCGAGTTGAGATCCTCAGCTTGCGATTTCAGCTCAGCAGATTGATTCATCGATTCTTCGGCACCAACTACCAAGTGATCGGTCACATCTTTAATGGACGTGACATTTTGCGTGATTTCATTGGTTACGTGCGTTTGCTCTTCGGCGGCGGTCGCGATTTGCGTTGCCATATCGCTGATCAGCGCAACGGCCGCGTTGATTTCATCCAGAGCCAGTGCTGCGCGATCTGCATCTTCCACCGAACCTTGCGCGAGCTGAGAGCTTGTATCCATGATGGTCACTGCGCGTTGTGTGGTTTGCTGCAAGGTCTCGATCGTCGAGCGAATCTCTTCGGTTGAGGTGTGTGTGCGTTGTGATAGCACGCGAACCTCGTCTGCAACAACGGCAAAACCGCGACCTTGCTCTCCTGCACGCGCCGCTTCAATCGCCGCATTCAGAGCCAGTAAGTTGGTTTGCTCTGCGATGTCTCGAATCGTTGATAGCACGGTTGAGATGTCTTGCGCGTGCTGGTTGAGCTCACCGATGACAACGCTCGCTTGGTTGACTTCAGAAGACAAATTATTGATGGACGATTTGGAGTTGATCACCAACTCATGACCATTTTGTGTGCTTGCTGAAGAGTCTTGAGCGGCTTTAGCCGTCTGCTCTGCATGTACGGCAATCTCTTGCGTTGCCGATGCCATTTCGGTCACAGCGGTCGCCACCATAGTGATTTCTTGTTGCTGATGGTTCAGATCAGAAACCGACTGATTCGCGCGAGTCGTGCTCAGCTCCGATTGTTGGCTCAGTTCTTCCGCTTGGTGACGAATGTGACCAATAAGTTGCTGCAAACTTTCAACGAACTGGTTGAAGTTTTCAGCCAGCTCACCAACTTCGTCACGGTTTTCTACTTTGATACGTTGAGTTAGGTCGCCGCTACCGTTTGCGATTTGTGCAAGCGCATTCGAAACGTTGTAGAGCGGACGGAACAAGATGTTACATAGCAGATTAAACAAAGCTACGCAGATAACGACGACGATGGTGGTTGCGATGATCTGATCCCAAACAGCATCGTAAAGTGGGGCAACCAACGAGTTTTGATCTAACACCGTCACTGTTGTGAGCTTGGTACCCTCTATGTGGCGCGCGTAAATCACATATTCGGTGCCGTTAATAGAGACGCGACGCTCTGTACCTGAACGTGCGGCAGACGTAATGTCGTTGTTGTTGAGGCCCAGCTTGCTAACCGGTTGATTCAGCAGTTTACCGTTGTTATGAGTGAAAATATTGCCCTGTTCATTGGCAATAAACATATAACCTTCACCCGGTAGGATCACTTGGTTGAGACTGTTCAGGATATCACCGATCTCTACGTCAGCACCCAGAACGACGGTTTGACCATGCAATTGCAGGGCTTTACCGAGCGACACGACGTTAGCCCCCGTGGCAGCTGCGACGGTCGGGTTATCCATAAAGACTTTCGATGGGTTGGCGATTGCATTGGTGTACCAGCCCCACTTACGAGGATCGTTATTACCTGGTGGCAAAACCACCCCATTAGCGTTGTCTTGTGACCCGTCCGGGTAAGCGAGGAAAACGTTATCGAACGCGCCAGAGTCTCGGACTTGTTTCAAATGCGTAACCAGAGAACGTTTCTCTGAATCAGAAGAGAGTGAAGTTAGTGCGCGCTCTTTAGAGAGTAGCCAGTCCTTTACGTATTGATTGTAAGATGCGCTAGTGCTTTCTAGTCGCTGTGCGACTTCGACATCGAGCCTATTTAATGAATCTCGAAAAGACAGCCCCTCTACCAGCACTCCCCCTAGAATGATGGCGGCACTGGCAGAGATTGCCAGTTTGTTTTTTAATGATAGATTTTTGAACATAAAGCGAATAATAGATCTTTGAATAATAGTTGTTGTGTTTTTATTCTCATCAGTGCTCTCTGCGCTGTTGAATATGCAGCAGAAAGTCAGATTCGAATCTGTTCAATAATTATATTTTATTGCTCAAAATAAATACTGACTCCATGTCGCGAATTTGAGTTTTACACCAAATAAGCAAAAGGATTTGGAACGATATTATTTATGTATTTGTAAAGTAAGGATTTGTCGATTTTTGTAAATGAGAATTGATTTCAATAAATGGTGATCTTTATCACATTTGCGTGTCTGATAATCCATTAAAAATGTGAAGGTTATAGCACCGGATATATATTGATTAGCTTAATCATTGTTATGGGCAATCGTTATGCGCAGTATATTGTTAGTCCCCGCGTTATTAGTGTCAGGGTGTGCTCTGATACAACAGTCGACGCCGATTCAACCTGACGCCAACTGGCACGTGGACCAGTTATCGAACGGTATGAAATACCATCTCTATCCAACAGAAGACCAAGAAGTCTCGGTCCGTTTGGTGATGAATATCGGCTCATTCCAAGAAACATCTTCTCAAAAGGGTTACGCTCACTTTGTTGAGCATATGGCGTTTAATGGTAGTGAGCATTTTACCGGTAACGACGTTGTCAAACTTTTTGAGCAATCTGGTGGTAGCTTTGGCGCTGATATCAACGCTTTTACCAGTTATCAGCAAACGTCTTACCAACTTGACCTTGCGAATAATACGAAGCTAGAAGATGCCCTGAAGTGGATGAGAGATATCGGTAACGGACTTGAGTTTGCTCCTGAGCAAGTAGAGAAAGAAAAAGGGGTGATTCTTGGGGAATGGCGACGTGCTAATCCAGATGATAAGTCCTTTTCTATGCATGCTTACCAAGCCTCGATTGAAGGCACTATGTATGGTGAACATGACCCAATTGGTACTCGCGAAGCGATTCAAAACGCTTCCTCGAGTAAGTTAAAGGCGTTTTACGACAAGTGGTACCAGCCACAAAATGCCGAGTTGATTGTGACTGGTAATATCGACGTAGATTCACTGTCCAAGATTATCAAAAGCAAGTTCTCGAACTGGGAAAGTACCTCGGATACGGTAATAGAGAAGCGCCGTGATATTCGAGTGAACAACGAAAACAGAATCTTGCCAAGTAACACGATGGAATCACCAAGTCTTCATTTAGTGATTGAGCGTGGTCTAAGTGGCAGCGCGACGATTGAGCAACAACATGAAGTGTGGCGTGATGAAGTCGCAACACAACTCATTCAACAGCGTTTGATCCGTGTACTCAGTGATGCCGCTGAACCTTTTCAATACGCTTATGCAGAGCCCTATTACTCTAACTATCAGCGTATGATGTCGGCAGGGACTTCGTTTGCACCAGATCGCCGCGAACAAATGCACCAGACTTTCATTCGTACCTTGGCGTCGTTAAGAGATTATGGTGCGACTCAATCCGAGTTAGATAGCGTTATGTCAAATTGGCAAGGTGAACTTGCAAATATTGATTCAGATTGGAGTCAGCGTAAGCCAAACAGTTACGCAGAAGCACGTGTTTTTCAAATTGGACAAGACAGTGTCAGCCAATCAAAAGAGAATTATGCCCAGAGTTTGGCAGAATTCATCAACAACGAGAATTTAGAGAGCATTAACACACAATTGACGGCTTTGTTATCTCAGCAGCCAAGCTTTTTTATTGGTTTGGGGAAAAGCGAAACGTCAGAACAGTTCAATGGTGTATTTGCCGCTCTAAACAGTGCCTATCTTCAAACTGGCGAAAAACCGTTAGAGATGTATGACAAAGTGGATGGATTCTTAAAGCCTACCCAGGAAGGCAGCATCACGAGCATGCGTCAGGAAGCGGGTGGTTTTCAAGTCTATACGCTATCAAACGGTATCGAAGTGTGGTTCCAAAAAGATACTAAAGCGGGTGGTCGAGCGTATATTTACTATGCGAGCCAAGGTGGTAAAGCCGCTGTTGATCCGACGTTGTATGCCGCTTATGAAATCGCAGCAACAACGGCAATACGCAGTGGGTTAGGGACATTTTCTGGTTCAGAGCTAGATAGCTACTTACGCAAAAACAACATTGCGCTTGGCGCGATGCTTGATGCGACCAGTCACGGAGCTCAAATTACGGCGCCAAATACGCACCTAACTGATGCTTTGAATGGACTATACAACCTAGCGACGGAGATTAAAGTCGACGAGCGCCAGATGGAAGCAGCGAAGCAAGAGTTTAAACAGCAGAGCGGCGCTTTTTTTGAATCACCGATGGGAAAACTGATTCAAAAAGCAAACGGCAATTCTTATTTGCCGGGTAGTCGTCATCGTATAGTGTCCAGTGATGATGTTGAACAAGTGACTTCCGAGCAGATACTAGCGGTGCATGAGCAACTTTTCAAAACCAATGATGGTTTTAAGATGGTTATTGTTGCAAACGTAGAGCCGGAAGAAATTACACCACTTTTGCGTAAGTATGTGGCCTCTATCGAAATGAAACCGAGTCGTTCGATTGATTATCACGTTGCGTTTAACCCGGAAGTGCCGGAGCGAACTGTGGTTGCGGATGGGCATGAACCTTCATCGTTGTATGTAATGCGTTTGACTAATACGAGCGATTACCAACGTACGGCAAGAGACACGGTTATCGAAGATATTTTGCAACGTATTAGTAATGCACGTGTTTTGGATATTGTGCGAGAAGAGTCTAGCCTTGATTACAGCCCGAGCATTTACACCATGACACAAGATCGCGAACCCATCTCTGATTGGCTCTTGGAGTCTCAAGTTGAGCCCGAAGACGTGGCACTTTTAGAGAGTAAACTGGGCAAAGTGTTTGATGGTTTAGCGTCAAATATTACCCAAAAAGAAGTGGATACGGCCGCGAAACAACTGGCAGTCGCGATGCAAGGATTGGATGACAACCCAGCACAGAGATCATGGGCATATACTCGTTATTTGGTGCATGATTACGGCGTCGATGTGTTGCTTGACGTTGAGAAAGTGGCTAAGAGTGTGACGTTAGATGAAGTGAAAGCGCATGCAAAATCAGCTTTTGGTCCACAAGCAAAACGCTCGGTAATGGTTTTAAATCCGGCCGAATAATCACGTAGTTTCTGACGAAAATCGTGGCAATAGTAATAAAAAAGACGGCGTGAAAGCCGTCTTTTTTAAGCACTTTAATCAAAGCTTTTATGCTGATTTACGCGAAAGTCGCTTTTCATTGTTGGTGTTATTTTCTTTTGTGATCGCACTGTCTTGAGCCTTACCCTTTAACGTTACCACTTCCTTTTCAGGTAATTCGGCTGCTTCACCAAAGAATTTGCCACCAGGTTCAATGCTGAGGTTATTGCTCCAGATCCTACCGCTTACGCGTCCCTTGGCAAGCACTTGAATGTGTTCTGCGTGACAGTTTCCGTCCATCATGCCATTAATGATCAGCTGTTTAGCGTAGATTTCACCGTTTACTCGCCCGCTTTCTGCGACAACGAGAGTGCCTTCCACGTTAATTTGACCATCGACGATGCCATCAATCTGGACATCGTTTTCTACTTTGAGTTCTCCGCTAAGAGAACAGCCTTTGGCGATGAGAGTTGAAGCTGCTGAGCTACTCGTTGTTCCACTGTTTTGATTAAAGATTCCCATCGTATTCTTCGCTCCTTAGTAAAAATGTCTTCGAAATCATTAAGGCTCCAATCGACAAATGGTTTCGGATTCAGTGCTCGCCCAACAAATCGCACCTCGTAATGCAGGTGAGGGCCAGAAGAGAGCCCACTGTTGCCGGAAATTGCAATCAGCTGCCCTTTTTTGACGAACTGACCACTTTTTACTTTGAACGCTTTCAAGTGCGAATAAGAACTCGAAAAACCGAAAGAGTGTTGCAGCCTGAGGAAGTTACCAGAGCCTTTATTACTGCGGCGGGTGACTTCCACTACCCCATCGGCAGGGGCATAAATTTTGGTGCCGATATTTACGGCAAAATCGAGCCCACGATGCATCTTGGCAACTTTTGTCACCGGATGGATACGCTTACCGAATCCGGAAGATAGCCGTACGTTGCCGACTGGAGAGCCACTTGGTATTTGGTTTAATAACACCATGCGAACGTTTGAGGTTATCGCCGCCGCATCGAGCCTAGCATCCAAGTTGTTTGTCGAGGTATGTTCTCCAACCCCAAGCACTTTCTCTAGTTCACCCAAACGTTCCGAAACAAGTTGTACCCGTTCTTCCCGTTCTGAAAGGTCATTTTCTAGCTCTGATTTAAGTGTTTTCAGTGTGCTGAGCTCTTCACCCATGGTGCGTGAATGCTCTGTCAATTCAGCTTGTTTTAACGCTGCATTATCAACGCGAGTGTACAAGTGATGAATTAAGATTACGGTCGCGGCCAGAGCAACAACAAAAAAAACGAAAAACGTTTTTATGTTGCGTTGCATCCTTTTACTGAAGTACCAATGTCTTGAGCCATTGATAGTTGATATAGAGATCGTCAACTGGTCTTTCATCGTCTTCTATTGCTCGTATTTGGTATACGTCTCGTCACTGAGTTAGTAGGAATGTAAGGAAAACGAGTAGGGACTGCCAGAGGCAAATTGGAAAGAAGTGTCAGGTCGTGAGGCGTTTTCAGATATTAGATAAAAGACTCAATAAAGATTTAATATTCTGCTGATTTTGGTCGTAATTACTCCAAATCGCTTCATTTAACTGAATATTATGATTTTTAAGGCGGTTATCCGAGAAATTGGATTGTGAATATTGCCAATAGCATCCGCACGCAATTCAACTTACTTCACGGTTTGCCTTATAAATGTTGGATAATTTATCAAACCGACATTCATTACATCGATAACTTGTTTATGATAGCGGTTGATATAAAGCACTATTCATTGGCTTTAAACCTAAGCGTTACATTTCGTTTAGGAACACATAACTATGACAACGGAGTTGGTCGTGAAAAAACTACTATTGGCTACAGCAGTGGTCGCAGCAGCAGGGGGCGCTGGCTACCTGTACCAAAACAATATTACCGCGAGTGATGCAGGCTCACTGTTAACGCAAGTTCCTGCAGATTCACTTATGGTGACGTATCAGACAGAACCTTTTAACCATTATAAATACATGAACGCATTCGGTACGGCGAATCAAGGCTCGATTGCAGAACTTTTTGCCGATGAACCACTGTCTCCACAACAGCAGTTTGCAGTTAACTTATTCGATGGATACCTAGAGAGTGCTGCGTCGCCAGAAACATTAAAAGCTTATTTGGGCACCGGGGAAAACATTAATCCTGTGTTGTACACAATTGGTATGGTACCGGTGTACAAAGTGGATATTGAAGACCCTGCCGCGTTATGGAAAACACTGGATCATGAAGAGCAGATGAGCGGCGCTAAGCATGAGTTGGTTAAGCTTGGTGAAGTCGAGTATCGTCGTTACGAGATGACTGATTCAATTGACCCGCAGGACGGTATTGGCTTGGTTGTAGCCGTGGTTGATAACGTGCTTACGTTAACGGTTGATGTTCCGAAACTGGGCGTTCAAAACCCGATTAAAATGGCATTAGGGCTTGAAGCACCAAGTCAAAATATTGCTGAGAGTGGACGTCTTGAGGCGTTGCAAGCCAAATACGGTGAAAACAACAACTCTTTTGGTTACTTTGATCATCGCGAAGTGATTAAAGGTTTGACGACGAAAGATGGCAATATGTTTGCTCGTCAAATTAGCACGTTGGATGCAATAGATCCTGAACCAACTATTGAGGAAATGCGTTCACCAGCCTGCCATACTGAGCTTACTCAAGTTGCAGAAAACTGGCCTCAGTCCGTCGCGTTTGCAGAATACAAGATGAAAGGCGATCAGGCGTTCATTAAAGGTTCTTTTGTTATTGAGTCCAACAATAAAGCGATTCTAGATGCGCTCAAGTCGATTCGTGGTGTATTGGCTGAGTCTAAAAGTGATAAGAGTTTCTTTAGTATGGCGCTTGGTTTAGACATTAATACTCTAGCGCCATCGATTGGTCAGATTTGGGCTGACTTGACCCAGCCTCAATATCAATGCTCTTTATTGACACAAATGCAGCAAGAGATGGGCGGCCAGAATCCAGCAGCCGCTGTAAGCATGGGGTCAGGCATGGTTAATGGCCTTAAAGGGTTAAGCCTGCAAATGTTTGATATCAAAGTAGATACTAATGCTCAGCATGGTGAAGTATTTAGCCAGCTAGATGGTATGTTGTCTCTTTCTGCCAATGATCCAATGATGCTTATTCAAACTGCGCAAATGTTCGTTCCTGAACTTGCTCAATTGCAAATTCAACCGGATAACCAACCTGTTAATGTCAGTGACCTATTAGAAATGCATACTGGCATGAAGGTGGACGTGTTTGCTCGTCTAAACGAAAACCATTTCACCCTTTACAGTGGTGATAGTGCTGCGGAAGCAAGCAAAGAAGTGATGGCGCAATCACTTTCTCCAAATGGCTTGTTCAGCTTTGATTTTGATTCAGAGCGTATTTTGGAAGTGTTAGAGAGTGCGTCGTCAATCACAGGGGAGCCGGTTCCGGATGATGTTGTCAAAAGCTTACAAGGCGAGCTTGTTGGTGGTATGACGATGGACGTGACAGACCAAGGTATTGGTTTTGAGTTTGATTACCGCGGTGCAACTAAACCTGTAACGGTTGCACAGCAGTAACACATTGCGTAGAAAAAGGCGGCTTGAAGCCGCCTTTTGTTATTATGTACCGTATTAAAAAGCGAGTGGGAAGAGCGACGCTTACTCATCTATTTGAGGATGAGAGTATTGCTGATATTCAGGTAACTCTTTTCTTAAATTACTAAATGTCGCCCATGCACTTTCTTTTGAGAGTTTGTTGATCAGCCAGTTTGGCAATAGACCTCCGGGGTCAGCAAACGCCTTGTATTCCACGAGTGTTGTATCGTTTGTGAGTTTTTGTAACTCCCAAGTCGCATCAACCGAGCGAATTCGAACATAACCATTTTGTTCAGCAAGATATGAGTCAGGTGCGCTTTTGATTTCTATCGTGAATCCCAGCTCATCGACCCAGTACTTTGAGTAGGTGACCATATCCCGATTTTTGGCAGGCCATGGTGCTTTAAACTGGGTGTAAACGATGTTCTCGGTGGCCGATATCTGATTTAAAACCCGGCTATGACTGGCATTGTCAATCCAGTTCGGGATATTGTCACTGTCTTCCAGTAGCGTTAAAAATGCACCATAGCTGGTGGGTGTGAACATCCGGGCACGGATCTCAACTAAACCGTCACTATGTTCTCGGGAGTAAATTGTGATTCCATTCTTGTCACTCTCGAACTGCCAGTTCTCGTTGGCGCTCGCATCAGTGCCAGCGGATATCAATGTGGCGAGTGTTAAGGCGCCCATTCTTAAATGCAACATCATGTTAGTATCCGCCAACTTTTCCTAAATTTAAGTTTATACGATTTGTCGTAACTATAAGGACAATAGTATGTTTTTTGTTATCGTTCTGAAGGTTGCTCTGCACTGAAGCCACGTTGAATGTTGGTGAAGGTAAGCGATGCAAATATTACGATAACGATCGCTAGATGCCATGCTTGACTCAATCCAAGCTGCACCAGAGTTAAGCTGACCAATGAGGAGACGACCATTTGTCCACCACCAGACATTGCCGCTGCGGCACCTGCTTGCTTTTTATAAGGTTGCATTACCATCGCTTGTGCACAAGGTAGGGCAATACCATTACCCAAGATCATTAATAGCTGTCCTAGCATCAGAAATAGAGGCTCAACAGGACAGAAAAATAACCATATTGCGGCAGCGAGGTGAAGAAATGGGGTGCAGAGCAGCATTTTTTTATTGCCAATAATTGGCCTTACTCGGTTACAAATCGTGGTACCACATAACATACCCAAAGCGGGAATGAGCGCCCACATCGCGTATTGAGCGGAGGTCATGCCAATTTGATCTTGCATGATAAATGGCATCACAGAGACTGTCGTAATCATTAAGCTGAAGTTTAACCAACTGATACTGGCGAAACTCATAAAGTAACGAGACGTAAGTAAGCTCTTGTATTGGAGTAACATTTTTCGGGGTGACGGAATGACAGAACGTTTTGTGATGGTTTCTGTGAACTTAAAGGCGATGATTACCCAAGCCAGCGAGACATAGCCCAACAGAGAAATAAACACCATACTCCAACCGAAGTGGAAGTTGATAAAGCCGCCAATCACAGGTGCAATAAGTGGCGTGATTGAAGCCGCCATGGCGATGTAAGACATTGCCACTGGGAGTTCATCCCCGCTAAATCTATCTCGAGTCGACGCCCTCGCGAGTACCGCGCAGCATCCTGTACCTAACCCTTGTAAAAAGCGCCCCATCACCATCCCTGTAAATGTGTCACTGAAGAAAATAATTATCAGCAGACCAGACATCGCGATGAGTAAACCGGTAAGTAATACTCTTTTTCGTCCTAAAGCATCTGACACTGGCCCGTAGATAAATTGAGAGGGGCCGAAGCCGAGCAAATAAATACTCACAAGCAGTTGAGCTTGGTCGAGGGAGATGGAAAAGTCTTTTGCTATCCATGGCAAAGAGGGCATAACTAGCCCCATGCTCAACTGGCCAACGCTAATAATAAGACAGGCGAGTAGTATAGTATGAAAGTTGATTGGGCGACTCATGACTGGTCTCCATTCAAACAACCTTTTTGGCGTCGTGAGCTTAAGCCGCCTTCGTCATCCACTTCATTTAGCTTTGCTTTGACCCGCTTCACAGTCGATAGACTGACTTCGCATTGCTCTGCTACGTTTTGCAATGTGTAGCCTTCTAGCAGTAACGTTGCGATCTGTTGGTGTTTGGTTTTGTTTGCGGGGCGGCCGCGAAACTTCTGTTTCCATAATTCTGGCTGCTCTTTAATGGCCTGTCGCCCTTGCTCTGCGGCAAACAGGCGATGTTCAGTCTGCACTTTCCCATATCCAGATAACACTGTGAGTAGTGTTTGAGTCTGAACAGAACCTGGCTCAAAAGTTATTGATTCACATACAGTTTTCAATGTTACCCCTTTATCGAGTAGCATTTTTACCGTGTTCAATGCTTGACTAAAGTCGCTACCAAATGCGGTCAGCCACCAGAGCACAATCGTATCCCCAGCTCTGACGGAATCGAGCAGTCGTAAGAATGCCTCTCTCTCGGTTGGAGGCATGCAACCACGAACCTTATCCTCAAAATGCTGAGCTTCGGGAGCAAAAGCTTTTAGAGTATTAAGGTGCTCTTGGTAAGCTCGATTTTTTGGCGAATAACGAGTGTAAAGATACGTGGTCATAAGGATTATGAGCCTTTTTTTGTTTGGTTCATATAGTGTAATAGCTCATAAATATACATGGGTTCATTAATGCTTACAACACTAAATGAGCCGTTTGGGAGTCAGAGGCAAATAAAAAAGCCAACCGAATGGCTGGCTATAGCTATTTAAGCTTTTGTTGTCTGGCGCTCGATTAACTTCACTGGCACCATCATTTTTACTAGGCTGCCGTTTTTCGTATTAATTTGATCAACAATGATCTTCACGCACTCGCGAGCGAGGCGACGGAAATCCTGGCGGAACGTGGTTAATTGATAGCTTAACCATTCTGTCTGAGGAATATTATCAAAACCAATGACTTGTAAGTCCTGAGGAATCCTCAACCCGCATTCTATACGGGCGATATCCATGACCGCCATCGCAAGGTTATCGGTTGCACAGAACACTGCTTCAGGCCGATTTTTGTCTGCCAGTATGGCACGGACTTTATCAAGTGAGCTCGCGTAGTCATAGCTGGCTTCAATGATGCGTGGCGTCTTGCCGGTTAGGTCTTCAAATTCAGAGCAGAAGCCGCTTTGGCGTTCGTCATTCGTAAAGGTTGGCACTTCTCCCGTCAAATAAACCGCGTTCTTCACGCCACTTTTGTGCAGAAGTTGCGAAGCTTGTTGGCCTGCTTCGTAGTTGTCACTGATAACGTAGCTACTCCTAGTACCTTCAACAACTCGTGCGTATTGAACAATTGGGATATTAAACTCTTCACATTCTTCATAAAGGGACTTATTGAAGGTTGCGGAAGCAGCAATGACACCATCGACGCGATACTGGAAGATATTTGGGATTGAGTGGCCCTCTTCTTCATCCACTTGCCATGGAATCAATACGGCAGAATAACCTTTTTTCTGTAACTCACTGGAAATTAATTGCAGTGTTTTCATATGGATAGGGTAATCCGCATCAGGAAACACCAAACCTATCAATTTCGATTCGTTTGTGGTCAGGCTACGTGCAAAGGCGTTAGGGCGGTAGTTAAGGGCTTTAGCCGCTTCAAAGACTTTTTGCTTGGTCTTTTCGGATACTGAGCTACCCGGAACAAACACGCGCGATACAGTAGATTGAGAGACGCCTGCCATCTTTGCCACATCTTTTGATGTGACTACGTGTTTAATTGATTTCATGAATAAAACTTAGTTGCCAGTAATTGAGGTCATAAGACTAGCATAAATAGGTACGTATTCATAAATGTTCTAACGGGTATCCTAAGTAGAATAATGGCTTTGGAGTATTAAAAAGCAAAATGTGGGTTAACCCATTCGATTTGCTTTGAGCTAGCACTAGAGCTAGAGCGTAGATACTGTCCGTTTGTTGGACGTACAGTATCTACGTAAAGAACATTAATTTGCTTGTTTGACTGCAACTTTACGTTTCGGGGAGAGGAGTGAATACCCCATGTATCCGATGCAAGCGGTTGCGACAAGAATAGAGCAGCCACACATAAAGTTAATCAGCATAGGAGCGTTGTCGGTAAACGCGTTGATCCCCCAAAGCATCACGAGAGAGAACACAAACATCACTAGTAAGCCATAACATGGAGCATCGATTTTGCCGGGAACGACATACCAACCATCTTCCTTGATTGGTTTATTTAGACGAGCATATTCCGCTTGCTGGCCTTTCACTGTGTAAAGATGCATTTCATCTTGTTTACCCGTCAGGAGAAGGCTAGCAATGTAAGCAACAACGGCATTCACAAGGACGCCAATCACGCAATACCAAGGCCACGCAATATCGGTCGCAACGGCTACATACCAAATCACCAAGAAGCTAGCAGCAACGCCAATCAACAAGCCTTTTTCAGTAATGTGTTTTGAGTAGAACCCAAGGACAAACATACAGAAGCTCGCACCGACAAAGTAAGAGCCTGCCTTACTCAGCACTTCCAGTACCGAGCCGGTGCTGGTGGCAAACATGATCGCTGGAATGATGACCAAAATCGCCCACGCCACCGTGAAGAAACGCGATACCTTTAAGTAATGCTCTTCCGACTCGTTTTGCTTGTAGAAGCGTTTGTAAAAGTCAGCCACAGAAACGGTCGCCATTGAGTTAAAGGCGGAATCGAGACTCGACATACTTGCCGCCAGAATCGCAGCTGCAATGATGCCCATCAAGCCTGGCATTCCATATTCACTCGCGTAATGAAGAATGATGGTGTTGCCATTTTCAAACTCTTTACCGTCGTAATAAGCGTTGAATAGGACGCCAAGCAAGATAAAGACAAAGTAAATAAAGAAGGCCACGTAGCCCATCATCAACATTGCCTTTTTCGCATCGCCCATGTTTTTCGCGGCCATACAACGTTGTACCATCATCTGGTTACCGCCATACACGGTGGTGTGGAACATCGTCATTGCGATAACGCCAGCCCATACCGTCGTTACTTGGCTTAGGTCAAAACTTGTCTGTAGGGCATCGGTCATTCCTTTCGCTTTGAGCTCTGCCATGACCTCCGTCATTGGAGAAGGCATGCCATTCCAAACGGCTTCAATGATGATGAATGCGCCAATAAATAAGATTACTGCTTGAATCACATCGGTCCAAATGACAGCCGCGATACCGCCCATTACGGTGTAGATAAGGGCAATTGCAGTGACGATCATGATGCAGTACATCACGTCGATACCAGTAATGAACTCTAAAATCATTGCTGTCGCGTAGAGTACGGCTGCCGAGCTCAATGCTTGTTTGATAAGGAAGATAAACGACAAAGTCAGTCGTGAAGCCTTACCGAAGCGTCGTTCTTGATACTCGTAGATGGAGGTTAAACCGCTGTTGTAGAAAAACGGCATAAACACAGCCACGATGAAGAAGATCACCAGCGGATAATTGAGGTGAATCGCGATAACCGACAGGCCTTCTTTGTAAGACCAAGCTGGCCCGCCAAGGAACGACATGGCACTCACGTAAGTACAAACGACAGAAATACCGATCGCCCACCAAGGGATGCTCTTATCACCCAAAGCGAATTGGCTAGCTGAAGTTACTCGCTTACCAATCACCGCACCCAATACTAGCGTTAGGGCGATGTATCCCCCAAGGATGCTCCAGTTAAGTGCGCCAAACTCATGCATAATTAGGTCCTTCTAACTGTTCTTTCATTTGTGCAAACACGTCATAGCCAAGCTGCAGCAGGATATGAACGATGTCGATCGCCACCCAGTTTTCCTTCAGTAAATCGCCTTCGCGTCGCCAAATGTCCATAACGCGAAGTTCGATGTGTTTTCCTGTCGGGGCGAGACCGAGCCAGCCACTGTGACCAGTGTGAGTACCATGCATATGTGGCCAACCACCTGTGGATACGTAGTCATTTTTGGCCAAAAAATTGACCTCAATATCGACACTTCGATCTGGGAACGCAAACACAAATGGCGCTTGATGGTGGTTACGGAAACCTTTGATACCGCGCGTAGTACCAATACCAGCAGGGCCGTACCACATGAAGTCATTGTGCCAGTAGTTTTCTAAATCCATCGAGAAAAGATCTTTGCCATCAAAACGACCCAAGCAAGACAGCATATCTTCAACCAGCTGGGCGCTCTTTTCACTTTCTTCCAAAGACACAACAGATTGTTGAATACCGTTAGAAGTTGCAGGAGAAGGAACCAAGCCATCGTGACCTAAGCTTTTACGAAGAGGGTTGCAGCCTGCTTGATTCATCGCGTCGATGAAGTCTGGGATCATGTAAGATTCGGTGATTTGGTCGTTCTCCACACACACCATTTCGGTGTAACGCAAGTAGAGTGTTTTCCCTGTTGCTGGGATGCCAAACAGTGGTTGTTCAAATGTACCGATAAAGTAGCCGGTAGAGTTGTACCAAGTGCGGCCTTCGTATTCGCCGTGCATAACAATTATTGGTCGGCGCTCGGCGTCAGGCAAAGCATTAACAAGTGGTGAGAGGAAAGATTCGTGGGTTGCATCTGGGCCATTAAGATCGTTCACAGGGTGCGCCACGCACCATTTTACGTCAGGGTTCAAAGTTTGCAGAGCGGCCTGTTTTTGCTCGATGTCTGCGGCTTTGAAGTAGTTCTGGTAGAACTGTTCGATGATGTTGAGTGACATGTTGCTTCCTTACTGTCTGTGATTTTAATAAATAGTGTTTAGTCAGCCGTTAGCCTTGCTGAAGCAGGATTTGCTTCCAGATTGCGGTCTCGTCAAACAAAGTGAATTCGCGACGAAGACCCCAAGGGCCAAACTCAGCGTGGCTGATCCCCATGATGTAAACCTCTTTTCCTGAAGGCTTACCAAACATCCCATATCCCTCATGCTTACCGTGCAAAGACCATCGAATTGCCGCGCGTGGTGACATCATGTCGTCATCTCGGCCAATACGATGGTGAACGGTAAATTGAGCATTTGGGAAAGACGCACGAAGTGCCATCCAAAAATGATCGACTTCCGAGTGTGATAGGGCAGTTTGACCGCCAGTGTATTCGCCGATGCAAGCGCGGTCGTACTCTTTCGGTACTATTGAGAACTCGGCATTCATAAGGCTTCTGAGAATTGCTTCGTATCGCTGACCATATTCGTTGTCGTTGCCTACGCCCAAATAAGGTCCAGGAATGTCGACTTCAGGTGTGAACGGAAATGGGCTTGATTCCACGCCACCTTCAAATTCGATTTGTTGGCGTGCAAACTCTTCTGACGTCATGCCCAGTTGCTTCGCGATATCGGCTTGATCGCGAACCAACCATTCGTCATTGATTTGGTTATTGATAGCGTGGCAATCTGCGATAATACGGAAACGAAGTTTGCGGTTCGAGGCTTGCCCGTAGAAGCCGTTGCCACTGTGTGTTGCAGTAGAGATGATTCGATGAGAAGAAAGCATGCCTTGTTCCGGGGTGCCTGACCAAATGACGTCTTCGCCATATAGCGTGCGATCGGGAAACTCGGCCAGTGTCGCCATTGTTGCACTGATCACCCCTTCGTTTCCTTGAACGATAGAGAGTGGAGTACGCACAACAATGTCGGGAGAGTAGTAGTGTTCTAAGGTGTTTAAACCTCGGTCTTCCCAAATCTCTTTTGTGATACCAAGAATGTAGTCGGGAAAATCACGCCACTTTTCATCGAAGCCAACCATGGCCATAAATCACCTCCGTAATTGAATAATTATGTTTGAATTATGTTTTGATTACGTATTCAAAATATATCATGTTGCCATTTTGTCAACGGATTGTTTTTCGATTGTTTAAGTAGCGTGCTGATGATCAGGTTTTTAACAATTGAGCGGAAAATAAACTAAAAAAGTACAGGAGAGATGGAAGCTATCTCTTATCGAGACGTGTTAATAAGAAAGGAGGTCAAAGTTTTTTGTATGAATTTCATAATATCTTATTGTTTTTTAATCGCTTAATTTATTTTGATCTGTTTGAATGGAAACAAATGATTAAGCCAAAACTGATAATCATGCAGATCAAGGCACCCAAATAGACTTTATCGCTAATATTCAGCTATTTTGGTGTCAATTATCCTTATATCTTTCAAATTTTCCTTTTGCATACGAATGCTTAAAGGCTTTTTTATTAAATCGGAAGTAGATAACGAATAAGCCACTAGAAAGGTGTTTATCTAGTGGCTATAACAGTCATAAGCGCTCTATGAGTGCAACGATCAGGATAAAAGCGCAGGTAACGATAGCGAGATGGCAGGGATGAAGGTAATCAACATCAAGGCCACTATCATTGCACCAATCCAACCCATGATGGCTTTAGAGAGCGACTCTATCGGTACTTTGCCTACCTGACTTGCCATAAACAGGTTGGCACCCAGAGGAGGCGTAACAAAGCCAATGGCTAAGTTCACGATCATCACGATACCAAAATGAACTGGGTCCATGCCGAGTGCTGACGTAATGGGTAACAGAATTGGTGTGAGAATAACAATCGCTGCCAGCGTTTCCATAAAGGTACCGACGAGCAACAACAGGACATTGATGCAAAGCAGTATCAGAAGTTTGTTTTCGGTAATCGATAGAATGAACTGAGCGATCTCAGTCGGCAGACGCTCTAGCGTCAATATGCGGCCAAACGTCACGGACGCACCCACAATGACGAGCACTGCGCCAACTAACAGTGACGACTCTAGAATGATTTTCACAACTTGCGCTGGTTTGAGCTCTTTATAAACAAACATGCCAAAGAATAAGCCATAGAGCACGCCAATCGCTGCGGATTCGGTAGGCGTGAAGATACCGGAATAGATACCGCCGAGAATGATTACGGGTAGTAGCATTGCCCAACTGGCTTCTTTTAGTGCATCAAGACGCTCTGACCAAGTGGCTTTGCGTTCGTTACCTGTGTAGCCCCGCATTTTTGAGACAATTAGACAATAGCCGATCAATACCATACCGACGACCAAGCCAGGAATGATGCCTGCCATGAACATTTTAGTTACCGAGACTTCAGCTGTGATCGCGTAGACGATCATCACCACAGAGGGTGGAATAATGACCCCAATTCCGCCGGAAGAGGCTATCAAGGCACCGGCAAAGCTGCGGTCGTAGCCTTTCTTCACCATAGATGGAATCATCGTCAGGCCGATAGCGGCAACAGTGGCAGACCCCGTACCAGAGATGGAAGCGAAGAACATGCACGCCACAATGGCGACGATGCCAAGCCCACCAGTAAAGTGGCCAAAGAAGACCTCCGCCACGTGTAATAATCGTTTTGAGATCCCTCCTTGGCTCATAAGGTTACCTGCCAAGGTAAATAGAACGACGGCGAGGAGAGGGAAAGAGTCGAGCCCTGTTACCATTCCTTGGACTAAAAACTCGATGTTAAGAAACGGCAGACTGAGTATCGCGACCATACTGGCTGCCGCCAGAGCAATACCGACCGGAACGCCAATGAGCAGAAGCAGACCAAAGCTGCCAAACAAAAGTGCAGACGTCATGCGTTAAACTCCAATAGTCGGTTAGAAGTACGATACTTTGCTTTGATATGGCGATAGCGTTGGCGAGAAAAGCGAACTCGTTCATTGCTGGTGGAGCACGCGTTCACACGTTGATAAATGCTTGTCACTAGGCGCGCGCAGCTTAATAGTGCGCAAACTAAAACAGAGGCATACAAACACGCAATAGGAATTTCCATTGCGGGTGCAATCTGACCGAGTTGCAGGCTGCGGTTTATAACCTTAAATCCAAACCAGGCGACAGTTGCACTAAAGGCAAGGTAGATAAGATCAGAGACAATCAAACTGAATTGCGTCCAATTGCCCGGAAGTTTATCGATGAACACACGAATGCGGATGTGTCGATCATCTCGGATACAGTAGCTGATGCTCAGGTACATCGCCCATACGAATAAATAACGAGCCAGCTCTTCAGCCCACGCGATCGTTGCATCGAACAGGCGTAGGGCGATTTGCAAGCACAGTAAAGTTGTCATCGTTGAGATCGCGATAACGATAAGGGTTGGTTCTAGGTATTTGTCTAGTAAGCGAAACCACTTCATGTTCACCTCCAAAACGAGAAAGCACGACCTGTTGCCAGATCGTGCAAAAGAGTGGGAGTTATAGGCGTTCTATCTCGGCCATCACGTTGTCAAACAAGTCTTTACCCGTTTTACTGCGCAAGTCCTGGTACACGGCCGCATTCATTTTCTCTTTCATGATGCTGCGTACCTCGTCTGGGACGATGTTAACCGTCATGCCTATCGCTTCGAGATCTTTGATCACTTCTTGATTTTGCTTAGCGGCGAGCTCGCGCTGCTTAGCGATGGTTTCTTTGCTTACTTCACTGATCAGCGCCTGTTGCTCTGCAGGCAGTGAATCCCAAAACGATTTGTTCATGAACAACACGTAGTTGGTGTATATATGGTTAGTTAAAGAGAGGTACTTTTGTGCCTCGTAAAAACGTTCGGCATAAATAGAGTAGATAGCACTTTCTTGAGCGTTAATCAGGCCTTGTTGTAACGAGGTGAAAATTTCTCCCCAAGACAGAGGTGTTGGCGCAGTACCAATAGATTTCCACGCGCTTATTTGAGTGGGGTTAGATGCCGAGCGAATCTTTAGCCCTTTCAGGTCCTCAATACTATCAATTGGCTGTTTGTTGTTGGTCACGCTACGAAAGCCGACCTCCATAAAGCCAAGTCCATGAAAGCCTTTTGATTCCATAGCATTCAACAATGGTTGTCCGATCTTCTCACTGTCGAGCGCTTTGTGTGCTTGCTCTTCGCTATCAAAAAGGTAGAACACGTCGAGCACGTTAAACTCTGGGACGTAGGGAGAGAGTAAAACTGACGCACCAAACGTCATTTGTAAGTTGCCTTGCTGTACGAGTTCAGTCGTCTCACGCACATCGCCTAGTTGTCTTGCCGGATAGATTTCAACTTCTATCTCACCGTTTGAGCGAGCTTCCACTTCTTGTTCGAAATAGAGCATTGCTTTGTGTACGGGAGAGGTTTCTTGACTGTCATGAGCAAGACGAATAACACTGGTTGCAAACGTATTCATACTGCTAAATGCAAGCCCCAGTGCGGTAAGTGAAGTAAGGATTGCTTTCTTCATCGTTCTTCCTTGTTTCTGGTATGACCTGCCATGGGCATTCGTCGGCAAGTCACACAACTTTTTATGTTTTTATAAATTAGTTGAGCAATTCATATCCATTTTGCATACGAATCCAAAATAAAACATTAAAGTAACAAGTCAATAACAAGATTGATGAATTGATGAGGAATTAAATAACGATTGGTGAAAATTTAATCGTGATCACAGAAAATGCCTTACTCGAAAGCAAGGCATTTTGTTTATGAAGAATGAATAAAAATGGATTTATTAAATGGTGCTACTACGTTCGATCAAGGTGCCTTGCTCGAAAAGGTATTCGCCAGTTGCATCCAGGTTGCCGTTGATTCGATTCATCAAATCTTCAACCGCTCGTTTAACAATTTTGTCGACTGGTTGAGCAATGGTGGTCAAATCATAGCTCGGCCATGCAGACATCGGAATGTTATCTACACCCATCACAGAGAAGTCTTGGGGGATCTTTGCTCCGGCTTGTCGCAAGCCATCCATCACACCCATGGCGAGGATGTCGTTTGCACAAAAAATTGCATCGGGTTTGCTAGTGTGCGACAAGATCGCTTTCGCCGCTTCTAAGCCTGCTTCAAAGCTGTACTTGGCTTGGATAAAGGTTGGTGACGGGGAGCCGAGTTCTTGCAATTTTGAAGAGAAACCCAGCCAACGCTCTTCACTGGTCATGGAGCCAGCATCGCCACTGATATAAGCACACTGTTTTGCGCCTTTCTGCGTTAAATACTCGGCTGCTTGTTGGCCCGCCAATCGGTTATCAATACCAGAGCTATTGGCATTAATACCCTCGGCGTAGCGGTTAATCAAGCTTAAATGAACGCCAAACTTTTCGCATTGGGCAAACGCGCGTGAGGTTAAACGGCTGGTGGCGATAACGAGTCCGTCCACTTGGTATTCAATGGCGCGTGAAATGGCGAGATCGAGGTCGTCCTTGTCGATAGGGCAAAGCACAACTTGTCCGCCTCGCTTTTGAATTTCGACGGCCAAAGCACGAGATTGCATGTCGTACATTGGGTTTGATTCGCTATCTAACGCAATCGCCACTAAGCCTGAACGATTCGAAATCAGACCTCGGGCGATGGCATTCGGTGTGTATCCGAGCTTAGCTGCGGCATCCATCACCATTTTGCGTTTCTTCTCGCTAATACTCGCAGTCGGGCTGAATGCTCTAGATACCGTCGATTGAGAGACGCCGAGCATCTTCGCGACGTCGATCGAAGTTACTTTCGCTTTAATGGTGATACTCCTTATTTAAGGCCATTGAACCTGCTCATACGTGCTGAGTGTATGGGCTAGGGGATTTCTGTGTCTAGAGCATTACATTGATAAGGCGTAAATATCAGAGAAAACTCAAGAATTCATCACATTTCTCTCTTGCTTGAAGCCATCAATGATCATTTTGTGTTCAGAGCCAACACAAAAGAAGCTAACGCCGAGTTCACGCCATTCCCGAGCTTGTTGAGCCGTCGCGACAAACATGCCAACAGGTTTATTGGCGGCTCTGGCCGCTTCGATTACTCGCATACTTGCTTGTGCGACTTTCTCATCATGAGCGCTATCAGCACCATAAGCGACAGTGAGATCAACTTGGCCAATGAAGAGCGCATCAATTCCTTCAACATTGGCAATCGCTTCAACATTTTCAACCCCTTGAGGGTCTTCAATTTGTGCAATGACAATCGTATTCGCACGGCTGTCTTTTAAGTGTTCAACCATGGGCTTAGTGGCGTATTGCGCTGCTCGACTGGAACCAGCATACCCTCGGCCACCTTCGCCGTAATGGCAGATTTTCGCCAGTTGCGTCGCTTGCTCAGCAGTACAAACATGGGGAATTTGTACACCCGCCGCGCCACAGTCAAGCGCGTTCAAAATGGTTGAAGGGGCGCTGTCTTGTACTCGTACCACGCACGCGAGGTCATTCGCTCTGGCCGCCATGATGCACAGATCAAGCGAGGAACGATCGAAAGGTGCGTGCTCTGCATCCAGTACCACAAAAGGCAACTCTGCCAGTGCCAATACCTCGATAATGTGAGGATGAGGGGTTTTAACAAATGTACCTAATAGCGTTTCTTTAGTCAGACGTTGCTTAAAATTGCTCATGATTATCTCCTTTGCAAAGGTATGCAAAAGCTAACACGGCGAAATGTAAATGATGAGTAAAAATGATGTGATCTAAAACTCATTTTTGATTAAAAATTAAACTCAATCAAGGTCCTTATTACTTGCTTTTATTTGTTTAAACTAATAAATACAAAGGCTTAAGGATTGTTTTTGTGGTTTGTTTACTTAACTTGTCAAATGTTAATTAAGTGTTTAATCTGATTTTGCATTCGTATCCAAAAGCATAAAAATAACCGTTCGTCAGCCTCAATGTTCAAGGAGAAACCCAATGGCACGCATTTTAAAAAACGGAATCACTGAAGAAGCATCAGCATCAAATGACGCAAAAGTGCGTCAGATTGTCGAAAACATTCTTGCTGATATTGAATCGAAAGGTGATAGCGCTGTACGTGAGTTGTCTGAAAAGTTTGATAACTGGTCGCCGGAGCAATTCCGCCTGTCAGAAGAGCAAATCCAAGCCTGTGTGGATGCGCTTGATGAATCGACTCGTCATGATATCGAGTTCGCTCAGCAACAAGTTCGAAACTTTGCTCAAATTCAACGTGACTCAATGAAAGACGTCGAAGTAGAAACCATGCCTGGTGTGGTACTGGGGCATAAAAATATTCCAGTCAACAGCGTGGGTTGTTACATCCCTGGCGGTAAATACCCATTGGTTGCATCCGCTCACATGAGTGTACTGACGGCGAAAGTCGCGGGCGTAAAACGTGTTATTGCTTGTGCGCCACCGTTTAATGGCCAGCCGAATGTGGCGATTGTCGCTGCGATGGCAATGGCGGGTGCGGATGAAATCTATTGCTTTGGTGGTGTTCAGGCGGTAGGTGCAATGGCTCTGGGGACGGAGACTATTGCACCGGTCGATATGATTGTAGGGCCGGGTAACGCATTTGTAGCAGAGGCAAAACGTCAGCTGTTTGGTCGCGTTGGTATCGATTTGTTTGCAGGCCCAACGGAAACCCTAGTCATTGCCGATGAGAAAGGTTGTGACCCAGAATTAGCAGCGGCAGATTTGCTTGGTCAGGCTGAGCATGGTTACAACTCTCCCGCTGTATTGTTGACCAATAGCGAAACATTTGCGCAAGAAACCATCAAAGAAATTGAACGTCAGTTAACCATTCTTCCAACGGCTGAAGTCGCGGGTAAAGCGTGGGCAGATTACGGACAAGTGATTGTGTGTGATAGCTACGAAGAAATGGTGGAAGTGGCAGACGATATCGCTTCTGAACACGTTCAAGTGATGACGGAAGATCCTAAATACTTCCTAGATAACATGACCAACTACGGTGCCTTGTTCCTAGGTCGTGAAACCAACGTTTCTTACGGCGACAAATGTATTGGTACTAACCATACACTGCCAACGAAGAAAGCGGCGCGATACACCGGTGGCCTTTGGGTAGGTAAGTTTATCAAAACCTGTACTTACCAGCGTGTAACGGAAGCGGCGTCCCTCAAAGTCGGTGAGTACTGCTCTCGCTTGTGTGCTCTCGAAGGTTTCGCAGGTCACAAAGAGCAAGCGGATATTCGTGTACGCCGTTACAAAGGCAAAGTGGAAGAGGCGTAATATGTCGAAACTTGCCTTAGTCACAGGCGGCAGTGGCGGACTGGGTGCCGCCATTTGTCGCAAGCTAGCTGCATCGGGATATCGCGTAATTCTGACTTACAACAGTAATCAGAAAGCGGCCGAGGATGTGCTTTCTTCGCTGCCACGTAACGAGCATCTAGCATTCAAACTGAACGTGGCAGATTCTAGTGCGATTGAACAGCTTAAACATCAAGTCAGTGAAATAAGCGACAAGCTGGATCTGTTGGTCAACTGTGCGGGGATGACGAAATTCGTCGCGCACTCTGATTTGCAAAGCTTAGATGACCAGCTGTTTGACCAAATATTCCAAGTGAATGTTCGTGCGCCTTTTGCCATGGTTCGAGCGTTTGAGCCTTGGCTTAAGCAAGCCAATGGTTGTGTGGTGAACATTACTTCTATCGCGGCACAGACTGCGATGGGGAGCAACATTGCTTACTGTGCAAGTAAATCTGCCGCGGAGAACATGACCCGTTCTTTAGCTCGCGCTCTGTCTCCCGAGGTTCGCGTTTTGGCTGTTGCTCCAGGGCTTGTCGACACTGAGTTTGTCAAAGGCTTGGATGACGCATGGCGTAATCAACAAGAACAATCCACACCGCTTAAGCGTTTAGCCAATGATGAAGAAGTCGCTCAAGCCGTGTACGCCGCGGCAGATCTTCTGACCTTCTCGACAGGCAATACCATCGCGGTTGATGGTGGGCGACCTTTAGGTCTGTAACACACTTTCGGTCTGTAACTAACTTTAGGCTTGTAACTAACAATTCAAAGGCTAGGTCCAAACAAGGACAACAAGGATTTACAATGACTCTACAATCTAAAATGAATAATAATCTGGTCCGCTACATGGAACTGATTCCGGGTACGAGTGCGTTTATTGATGCGCGCACGCCAGGCAGTGATCTGAAAGATAACTTCTGCATTATCGGTGCTGGGGTGGCAGAGAGCAGTCGTCAGCATGTTCATATTCGCGATACGGCGGGCTTTAATATTGGTGCCGCAGGCCAACCGCCGGGCATCAAAAATTCGTTACATTCTCATCGCACCGCTGAGCTTTTCTTGGTGTTCAAAGGTCAGTTCCGTTTTTATTGGGGGAACGATGGAGAGCATGAGGCGGTGTTGTCTCACGGTGACGTCATCTCGATTCCAACCAATCTCTTCCGTGGATTTGAAGTGGTTGGCCGCGATTACGGCTTTATGTTCTCGGTACTTGGCGGCGACGATTCAGGTGGCGGCGTTATTTGGCATCCAAACGTTATTAAAGACAGTCAAGGTTATGGTTTATACCTCAAAGCCGATGGCACACTCGTGGACACCATTAATGGCGACCCGGTGCCACAAGAATCAGAATTGATGCCGCTGCTTACCGAAGAAGAGCTCGCGACCTTCGATACCTACACCGCAGAAGAGATGATGCCATTTGTCGCTCTGCAAAAAGATTATCGTGAAATCAAAGGCGATTTCGGCGGAAGCAACGTGAAACAATACGCCTTAACGGGTCATCCTTTGGCGAGTTATGACTTCCAAGTAAAGAGTGAAGATGAAGTGAGCATCATGGCTTATGAGCTTTCTGAAGGTGGCTCGATTCCTCAACACTGCCGAGAAGAAAAACAAGTGCTTATCAACTTTGATGGCGATACTGAAGTGGTCCTCACGCATCAAGGCGAACAAGCGAGTGTTGTTTTAACGCGCGGTGATGTGCTGAATGTTCCAGAAGGTACGTCTTATTCACTGACGAACTTGCGTGGTAATAGTTTGACGTATTGCATTCTTGGGTCTGATCAACCAAAGCCGCTGGCAGGAGAATAAAATGACACAACCCACCTCGTTAGTTTGGCTACCCGGACTACTTTGTGATGGCACATTGTTTGAGGAAGTCAACCGAGCGTTGCCAAGTTGGGTTGAGCCTTCATGCCCGACGCTGGCCTCATTGCCGTCAATGGAACAGCTGGCGCAGAAAGTGTTGCAAGACGCACCGCAGGAGTTTGTCTTGGGTGGCTTATCAATGGGTGGGATTCTTGCCTTTGAGGTGTACCGTCAAGCGCCAAACAGAGTCAAAGGCTTGATCCTCATGGATACCAATGCAGCAGATGAAAAGCCAGAGGTGACACAAAAGCGTGATGCACTGGTTAATCAGGCATTAAATGGTGAGTTTGAACGCATTACGCCTGACACTCTGATGCCTGTGCTGATTCATCCAAGCCGTTTGCAAGACAAAGCGTTAACTGAGCGTATAGAAGGCATGGCGGTCAATGTAGGTTTGGAGGCATTTGAAGCACATGCTAAAGCGTTAGCAACTCGCCCGGATGCTCGACCTTTATTGGCGGACATTCAAGTTCCTACGTTGGTGATAACAGGTAAAGAAGATAAGCTTTGTCCGCTAGACAATCATCTGCTCATGGAGAGATGCATCCCAAACGTCACGCTTCATGTTATCCCTGAGTGTGGGCATCTATCTACGCTTGAGCAGCCTTTAATTGTTAGTGAAGTGATGACTACTTGGCTTCAAGATAACTTTGCTTAGTGTTGATAAGAACTTCATCACTCACCACCTTAAGGTTACTTGGGTATAGGTGGTGAGCGATGAGTATTATCAGAAGTAGTAGCGAATACCTGCCGCGAATTGATCATCACGGTTTTCGAATTTGCTGCCATCGTACTGATCTTTACCTAGGTCGAACTGGTATTCAGTCCAAACTAGGAATTTGTTCTTCTGGAAGTGGTATTCAAGACCAGGAATCAGCAAGTTACGCTCGTAGCCTTGTGTCTCGTCACCGCGATCTTCCATGTAGTTGTAGTTCAACGTTGGGCGTAGGCCGTTATCGAAGTGGTAGTAAGTGTAGATTTCGCCACCTAGGGTATCGAACATTACGTCCGTACCGCCTTGGCTCACTGCTTCCCAGTTTTCGCCAACGTGGAAAGTCGCACCTGCGTAGAAGCCACCGTTGCTGTAGTTTGCGCCCAATAGCATGATGCGCATGTTGTCGCCGTTTTCTACGCCAACCACGCTTGCGTCTAAATCAGCAACTTCATTTTGATGGTAAGCCGCACCAAGTGTTACGCCATCAACCGGTTTGTAAGTGATAGACGCACCCATGCCGTTTTTCAATGAGGCTGTCGCATTGCTTGCTAGAGCAACATCTTCACGCGTGGTTTGGTAAGTAAAGCCGTAGCTCACTTTTTCATTGATTGAATTACGGTACGTGATTGAGTTTTCTGCACGACCAGCACCGGATGCGATACCCCAGTCAGCTAGGTTGTAAACACCTGAGCCACGAGTACCGAATACACGACCTAAATCGGTGTACCATGCTACGTCGTAGAAGATAGACCACTGCTTAGTACCTGCAGCAATCTTGCCGTATTTTTCGTGATCAACACCTGCGTATAGCAAGCGGTCGTAAATGTTGTCACCGTTCGCGCCAGAGTTGTAGCCCCATTCCGCGTGACCGAAACCAGTCCAGCCGTTATCCAGACCCATTTGGCCTTTCAAACCGAAACGTGAGCTGCCGCTGTTCCATTCGCCGTTGTCATCACCGCCACGGTCTTGGTAGCGAAGATCGAAACGGCCATCGATGGTTAGGCTGTCGCCAGCGTCATTAACAAAAGTGTGTGCAGCAAAGGCTGAGCTAGAAGTAAGCGCTGCTAAAATCACTGCAGAAAGGGTCGACTTTTTCATCATCAATCTCATTATTCAGGGCGCAGAAAGCCACCGTGCGTTCATGCCCGTTTTGAATAAGGGTTCTATCTTGAGGTTGTGCCCCATCCTTGAGGCACGAGTTGGGAGCATGTCGCCTGAACCGAGAGGGGATTCAGGCAACATAAAGGCGGGTTGACAATCCGCCCCTAGGACTTCTTATAGAGAAGGGTTTAGGATCTGTTGAGTACGCTCGAATACGTCTAGACCTTGCTGTTTTAGCCAGTAAGGTAGGTCGATCAGTACCCAGTTCTCAGATAGCTTGTCGCCGTCACGGTAGTAAACGTCAACCACTTGCATGTCTGCACGTACTTCACCACCTGTCATACCTAGGAAACCACCGATTGGCGTGTTAGATAGGTTTGGCCAGCCGAAGAAACAAGAGAAGTTACCTTCTGCGAAACGACATACGTGGCCATTAAACTTCTTGTCTTTCAGGTTGTTACGGAACGGCAATTGGTGCTGCTGTTGGTAACGAGGGATTGTGTAAGACGCACCGATACCACATGGACCGTACCAGATCATGTCTTTAGACCAGCTCTTTTCAAGAACTTCTGGTGGGCAACCCATAGCGCCGCTGTCGTTTAGTGCAGATAGGTCATCAACCATCTTGTTCACTAGTGCTAGTGTTGCTACGCCTTCTTCTGGTGCTGCGTCTTCGAACAGTAGGCCGTCGTGGTTACGAGGACCAGGGTATACGAAGTGCTTACCTGTTGATGGTGGTAGTGGGTAACAACCCGCTTGGTCCATTGCACCTAGAAGGTCTAGGAATAGGCCAGTCTTAGTGATCTTGCCGTTTTCAACACAGTTAAATTCTGCGTAACGGATGTTCATGATCTTGCCAGTTGGGCGCATGCCTAGGTATTCAGCGTCGAATAGACCCATGAAGTGACCCATGCTCATTACCCAGATTTCACCTGATGTTACTTCGTTCTCACCACCGATGAAGATGTCTTGACGACGCTGCATGCGAGTCATTGATTTCATCAAAGGAGCCCAGAAAACGTCAGCCGCTGCTTGAGCGCCTTGTTGTTCACGGAATGGGTAAACACCACGCCATAGGTAATCTTCTGAAGTGTGTGCTTTTAGTACTTCTGCCACGTTCTCGTGAGTTGCGTTTTCCATTGCGCTGAAGTATTCACGCACAACGTGTTTCGCTTCTTGATATTTAGACATAATAAACTCTCTTATTTGCTGTCGAGTCGGCTTTGGGAACAGGACTCGAAATTAAGTTTTTTCATCCGGCCGGGGAGCCAGCCGGAGTTTTTGAAATTCAGTTACGCTTTTGCTGCTTCGGCTTTTTTGCTCTTATTGAACACGCCGCCTTTTAGTGTCTCTGGCAGTGATAGCCATAGAAGACCAGCAAGGATCCATACGATTGGTGAACCCCACATTGCGGTTTGTAGGTCGGTACGCTCTTGGATGAAGATAAGTACCATTGGTGCCCACATACCGAGGATACGACCGCCGTGGAATAGCGCTGCGCCGTAGCTACGTAGGTGTGCTGGGAACAGTTCTGAGAAGTAACCACCCCATACCGCTGAAGAAGACAGACCGAAGTTGTAAATCAGACCAAGTAGAGCCAGCATGTTTAGGCCGCCAATCACCATGTCGCCAGGTGCAACAAAGAAGATTGAAACCATGATGCCCGCTAGGATGAAGCCAAATGCGTTCACCTTACGACCGAATTTGTCAGCTACCCAACCCCAGAACCACGCACCAAACAGTGAACCAAATGCTGAGATAGAGAAGATGAGACCGATGGTTGCACCGTCGAACATACGCACATCACGTAGGTAAGTGGTTACGAAGCCACCAAAGAATTGGAAACCGTAGAAGTTAAGGCCAGCCAGCAATAGACACGTTAGAGTGATCTTACGGTAAGGCTTACTTAACATTTCGCCCCAAGAGCCTTTTTTCGCTGGTGCATTTGATTCTTCTGCCTTTGCTTGCTCTTCTTCACCGTAAGCGATCACTTTGCTGTCGTTAGGTAGTACAAAGATCATGACTACAGCGGCTGCCAATGGTGGGATACCACCTACAAGCATTAGGCTTTCCCATGGTGCATCGATGCTTGCAATAAACGCTGCATACGCACCCATTACCATCAGTGCTACAGAGAACATAGAAGACGCGAATGCCGTCAACTTACCACGTACCGTTGGCGTAAATAGGCCGATCATTAGGCTTACTGCCACGGTGAAGTAACCACCCAGTGACAAACCAATGATGAAACGCATTGCTGCCCATGTTGTGTAGTCGGTGAACATCATATTGATGATCGTTGCGCCACCGTTTAGGGCTGTGATGGTAATAAGAGTGGATTTCTTACCAAATTTTGTTGCGAACCAAGCACAGCTCAATGCACCGATAAGTGCACCAACCGACTGCCATGTATAGAACTGGGCAGTGTCTGACAGGCTAATACCATCATACGCTTCAACGATGTATGGGCGTACGTAGTCAATAATTACAAAGTTATAACAATAGAAAAAGTAACCAACCAGTATCGCTAGATAGGCAGCTACCCTTTGAATCATAGGAACTTCGCTCATGTGTCTTTTGGCATTCATGACCGATAAACCTCTATTTCACTTAGGATTTGTTGCTATTCAAACTTAAAGAACACGATCTTATTGGGATCATCTTCGATTTCGTGTCGTGGTGAATCATAGTTTTTTTAAGGTCATTAGATCCGTGATCAATATCAATTTTAAAATGAATGCGTACCCAATTAGTGGTTTTTAGTGATGGGAGTCTCATTAAATCGGTCTTTTTGGCATTTTTGAATATATAACCGTCTATATTGGTGACTATAGTCACAGTTATGGCGGGATTATCGTTTAGATATGCTTTTTTAAAGTAATATCCAAGCACAAATAATTAGCACCCAGAATTATGGAAACCCTGAAATGGTTACGTACTCAAGTTTTGTGGTGATTGCGTTATACGTGTTAATCACCATATTAATCAGCTATTTAGTGAATAATCGCTACAGCAATGGTGGCGACTTTTCTACGGGTGGAAAGCAATTTGGCTGGTTTACGGCAGGTGTTTCGATACTTGCGACTTACATTAGTGCGATGACGTTTGTAGGGATGCCAGGTTGGGTTTATAGCTCTGGCATGGAAGCGATGAGTATTCACCTTAACTATCCCATCGTTATCTTTTTCACTGTTATTTTCTTTGTGCCTGTCTTTTATAAGCTGGGTCTGACTTCGATTTATGAATATCTTGAGCACCGCTTTGGGGTGTATGCAAGAACCATCAACTCGATTGTGTTCATTGTGGTTCAATGTATATCTGCGGGTGTGATTCTGTATGCCGTGGCGCTGATCTTAGTGCAAGTTCTGCCTATCAGTATTTCTGAAGCCATTATCTACATCAGTATTTTCACCGCTTGCTATACCTATGCGGGCGGAATTTCCACGGTTATCTGGACCGATATGTTGCAATCTGCAGTATTGGTAGCAGGCAGCATCGCTATCTTTGCCATTCTAATGACAGAGATTAATGCGGCAGATTACCTTTCTCGTAATCACCTGAATATCATCAACTTAGACTTTGATTTAGGCGTAGATACCACACTCTGGGCTGGCGTGGTTGCCGTGAGCTTTTTGCATTTGAGTGTGTACGGCACCAACCAATTGATCATCCAACGCACGTTAGCGACGAGATGTGAAAAGACGGCGCAGAAGTCGATGCTGTTGTGTGGTTACGGTGCATTTTTTGTGTACTTATTCTTCGCGGTACTCGGTGTTCTTTTGAGTGTTTTCTATCAAGATCAATCGTTTGAAAACAGCAACGAAGTGATTTTGGATTTCGTCTTCAACCACACTAACCCAATCGTCGTTGGTTTGATCATTTCCGCATTGGCGGCGGCCGCCGCAATGTCGACCTTGGATTCTACCTACAACTCAATGGCGACCGTCGCAACGTTCGATATCTACAAGCGTTTCGTTCGCAAAAGTGCCGATGATGAGCACTACGAAAAAGTCGCAAGAAAGATGAGTTTGCTCGCTGCGGCTATGGTGGTAGTGCCAGCTCTTCTGGCGGTATCGAATGAATCGGTACTCAAAACCATCGCTAGTCTGACTTCTATCTTTGTTGGTATCCGTCTGGGTTCATTCGTGCTTGGTTTATTCTGGGCGAAAGCCAATGAGAAAGGCGTGATCGTTGGCAGTATCATGAGTGTGATTGCGGTGTTTACTGCCATGTATCTCGACGTGGCTTGGCCGTGGTTCGCGCCAATTGGTACGTTTGTCTTCCTTTTGTTTGGTGTGTTAGTGAGCCGTCGTTGGGGCGCTGTGACTGCCGAGCAACAAATTTTTATCAATAATCAAAAACATCTTTTTGCAAAGCCAACCGCAAGCCATTACGGGCTGTTGGTGTTCGCCGTGGCGACCATCGCTGCTTGTATGGTTCTCCCTGATTGGCTTTATGCTGCATTGTCGTAATAGGTAAGTTTATGCTGTCCATCTTTGATATTTACAAGATTGGTGTGGGTCCTTCTAGCTCTCACACCAATGGTCCAATGATCGCGGGTTACCACTTCACTCGTTTGATTGAATCTAACTTGGCAAAAGTGGTTCGTATTCAAGTTGATTTATACGGTTCACTTTCGTTAACGGGGATTGGTCACCATACAGACCGTGCGACCATTTTGGGTCTGTTGGGTAACAAACCAGATACCATCAAAATCGCTTCTGCGAACAAAGCGATGCGCAAGGCGATTGAAGAGGGCATGATGTCTGTCGATGGCCGTCATGAAATCGAATTCAACTACAAAACGGACATGTTGTTCCATGAAGAGAACCTTCCTCTGCATGAGAATGGAATGACGATTACTGCGTTAGATGCGCACGGCAATCAGGTTGGGTTTGAAACTTACTACTCTATCGGTGGTGGTTTCATCGCAACGGCGGATGAACTGCAAAATGGCAGTGCGACTGCTCCCGTAGAAGTTGAGTTCCCATTCTCCAGTGCAGACGAAATGTTGGCACAGGCAGAGAAGAATGGCATGAGCCTTGGCGGCATGATTCTGAAAAACGAACAAGCGTTTCAGGATATGGAAGCCATCAATCAACGTGCAGAACAGATCTGGCGTGTGATGACGCGTTGCATGGAGCGTGGTTTCGAAACAGAAGGCATCTTGGATGGCGGCTTGAATGTGACCCGCCGTGCGCCTAACTTACTGAAGAAGCTTGAAGCAAATGAAGCAATCGAAAACGATCCGATGGAAATCATGGATTGGATTAACCTGTTTGCTTTTGCTGTGAGTGAAGAAAACGCGGCTGGTGGACAAGTCGTAACGTCGCCAACTAATGGTGCGGCGGGTGTGATTCCTGCGGTATTGATGTACTACCATCGCTTCATCAAAGAGCTTGATACTAAACAGCTTAAAGACTTCCTTGCTGTGTCCGGTGCGATTGGCATTTTGTACAAAACCAATGCGTCTATTTCGGGTGCCGAAGTAGGTTGTCAGGGTGAAGTCGGTGTTTCTTCTTCTATGGCGGCAGCTGGCTTGACCGCGCTACGTGGTGGCAGCAATGAGCAAATTTGTATTGCGGCTGAGATTGCCATGGAGCACTCACTAGGCATGACTTGTGACCCAATCGGTGGCTTAGTGCAAGTACCGTGTATTGAGCGTAATGCAATGGGCGCAATGAAAGCGATCAATGCATCTCGCATGGCATTAAAGCGTAATAGTAAATGTCTGATCTCGTTGGATAAGGTAATTGAAACCATGTACCAAACGGGCAAAGACATGAACAAGAAATACCGTGAGACGTCACTGGGTGGGTTAGCTTTGATTCACCTAGCGCCGCCTTGCGAATAATGAGTTAGGCACATCTAACCAACAAAAAAGCCGAAGCACTGAGATGCATCGGCTTTCCTTTTTTGGAGCGTTTATAACTTAGCTATGCGTTTGCTCACCTTTTGGTGTGCTTTGGTTTGGTTGATAGTGCAAAATCACCATCGAGGTGGGTGACAGCAAGACTTCGCCTTCAGCATGTCCTGGGTTGAGGTTACGTACGTTTGTATCACAGATCGTCACCCATTCTTGCTTTCGCTCATTGGGGAGCTTAAAGCGCGCTGTGGCGTTAGTTTGGTTGATGAGGTAAACCAGCTCTTGTCCTTCTTTACCGATACCAAGGTGAAGTGCGACAGAGCTTAAACGGTTCCAATCATCGTGCTCCATTAAGCGACCGTCTGTACGGCGCCAGAAAATACGGTTGTTATTGCGATTCTCGCCACTGAAAGCTCGGATAAATGGCACCATGTATTGATTTCGGTTGGCGACCATTTGTGACATCCATGCTTTGAAATGTTGCTTACGTTCTGTCTCTTCCCAGTTCAGCCAACTGGTTTCGTTATCTTGGCAATAGGCATTATTGTTACCGCCTTGGGTGTGAGACAGAACATCAGCAGTGAGAATGTGTGGGATACCGAAGGCAAACAGCAAGCTAGCAATAAGGTTGCGTTTTTGCTTCTCACGCGTGGCGATGATCATCAGATTTTCGGTCTCGCCTTCAACACCGTAGTTTTCTGAACGATTGTCACCGTGACCGTCGCGATTTTCTTCGCCATTGGCTTCGTTATGTTTGTGCTTGTAAGACACTAAATCTTGCAGTGTGAAGCCATCGTGATACGTGATGTAATTTACGGTGAGTTTGTATGGCCAGTTCGCTGCACTGTAAATGTCACGAGAGCCCATTAATCGAGTGGCAAACTCTTTTAAATAGCCTTGATCACCGCGCCAAAAACTGCGGGAAATATCACGCAGTTTGTCATTACATTCGTTCCAACCAAATGGAAAGTTACCCACTTGGTAGCCATTTGGACCAATATCCCAAGGTTCGGCAATCAATTTGGTTTCACGCAAAATTGGGTCTTGCGCAACGGCTTTAAAGAAAGCTGCTTCTGGGTTGTAATCATCGCCCTGTCGACCTAACGTTGCAGCCAAGTCAAAACGGAAGCCATCGACTTTAAATTCGCTAACCCAGTAGCGCAATGTATCCATCACAAGGTTTAAGGCTGGTTGGTAGGTGAGATCCACTGTATTTCCGCAGCCAGTGTAATTGGCGAAGTGGTTGCCATGTTTGATGTAAAAACAGGAATCGAGGGCCTTCAGGTTGAAAATTGTAGGCCCTTCACCACCTTCAGCAGTGTGGTTGTAAACCACGTCGAGAATCACTTCGATGCCGTTTTTATGCAATTCGCGAATTGTTGTTTTTAATTCCGTAACGGCGTCTTGTTCTGCGTAGCGCGGATCGGGCACCATAAAGAGATAAGGGTTGTATCCCCAATAATTGACCTTTTCCATCTCTAGTAGGTGAGGCTCATGCATGCATGCTGCGACAGGTAGCAATTGCAGCGTGTTGATGTTTTGTTGTTCGTAAAAGGCCAGCATTTCAGGTGATGCAAGACCTAAATAGCGCCCCCTCAGCTTGTCCTCAACCTCTGGGTGGCGTTGGGTAATCCCTTTGACGTGCGTCTCAAACAACACCATCTCTTCTCTGGGTATACGCGGGTGATCCGTGTTTTGCCAGTCAAAATCATCTTCGATAACGACGCACTTCGGCATATCGAAACTTTTGGCTGGAGAGTACGGAGGGTGATAGTGGAGGGCTTTATCTATTGATTTTGCGTACGGATCAGAAATTAACAGTGGCTCTTCCTTGTGGGAGACAAGGTAACCGTATTTTTGCCCCGGCTTAATATCTGGAATAAAAGTATGACGTATGCCAGCGTATTCATTCGGTAAACCGTGAAGCTCGTAGCTGCCATCGTCTGCAAACAATGCCAGTTGAATGTCTTTTACGCCTGGAGCATGAATAGAGAAGTTACAGCCTTCTTTATTCAATGTTGCGCCCAGGGGGTAGGGGCGAGAGAGAAGTCGTGTCATCGGAGATACTTTATTTAATATTTATTGCTACCTTTAGGAAACTATAAGTTAAAAACTTTGTCTTACTAAGGTCAACCACCCTAAATATAAAAATATTCGTGTAATTTAATTACTTTATGTGACGGCTTAGAGTCAAAAATATGAAATGGCTATCACTTTGTAGCGGCTCAAAACCGAACAAACTTACTAATTCCTCCCTAGATTGGTGATCTGACTCGAAAAAACACCATTCGGTAAATTTTCTACTCCCTTCTCATCCCCCTTAAATTAGTTTAGGGCGGAGGAAGTCATCCTTGTACGCCTCGGGTAATCTCACAACTGTTGAAACAAACGGGGATTCGTTCCCATCTTACCTCTCTTTCTTTAGGTGTGTTTTTACTGCCTATATTCACCTAAAAGAGTGAGCAGGGAAGACAGAATTATAAATACCCTTAATGGAGTTAAGAATGAAAAAAGTAAGTGCAATTGCTGCTGCTGTAGCTGCAACTTTAGCTGCTGGTTCTGCATTCGCAGTGGATTTCCACGGTTACATGCGTGCTGGCGTTGGCGTGAACGCTGACGGTGGTCAACAATTAACATTCGAAAAGAACAAGATCGGTCGTCTAGGTAATGAAAGCGATATCTACGGCGAGATTCAACTAGGTAAAGAAGTTTACAACAACAACGGCAAAACGTTCTACGTAGACTCTATGGTTGCAATGACTTCTAACGGTTCAAACGACTGGGAAAGCACTTCTGCTAACTGTGGTTTGGATAACGGCGAAGTGAAATGTGTAGACGATGCACAATTCGCACTACGTCAGTTCAACGTTCAAGCTAAAGGCCTACTAAACTTTGCTCCTGAAGCAACGCTTTGGGCAGGTAAACGCTACTACCAACGTCACGACATTCATATCTCTGACTTCTACTACTGGAACATCTCTGGCGCGGGCGCTGGTGTTGAAGGTATCGAAGCTGGTCCTGGTAAAGTTTCTTTCGCTTGGGTTCGTAACGACCGCGGCGATATCGCAGACCCAGGCAACGATGGTGGCGCAACAAACGTAAACACTCTAGACGTACGTTACGCAGGTCTTCCTCTATGGGACAACGGCTCTCTAGAAATGGGCTTGAACTACGCAATTCTTAACGAAACTGACGCTGCGCCAAACGGCACTAAAGATGCGAAAAACGGCGTAATGTTCACAGCAGAATTGACTCAAGGTCTAGACGCTGGTTTCAACAAAACAGTGCTTCAGTACGGTACTGAAGGTTACTCTAAAACAATGGCATTCTACGGCGACGGTAGCTGGTACGGCGCAGAAGCTGACAACGGTGCATCTGGTTACCGCCTAATCAACTGGGGTGTAATCGGCATGGGCGACAGCTGGGAAATGGGTCACCAGTTAGTGTACGGTGTTGGTGAAGACATGTGGGCTGGCCAAGACAAGTGGGAAACAATGTCTGTTGTTGTTCGTCCAATGTACAAATGGGATGACAACCACAAAACTATCTTCGAAGCTGGTTACGCTATCGACGATAACGACGGCGAAGAAAACAAATACGGTAAGCTAACTGTTGCTCAAGCATGGTCTGCTGGCTCTAGCTTCTGGGCTCGTCCTGAAATCCGTGTTTACGCTTCTTACCTAACGGCTGACAAAGAAGACAACTCAAACACATTTGACAACGGTCGTTCAGACGATACGTTCCAGTTCGGTGTACAAGCTGAAGCTTGGTGGTAATCATCTAACCACTAAGTCCTAAATTGTCCTAGAATGATACAGCCAGAACTTATCTGGCTGTATTTATTTAAAAAACAATAAAGAGTCGAGGTAGACAGTAATGAAAAAATGGCTTGCTCCCGTACTGCTGGGCATGTTGGCTACTGGTTGTGCGTCTGTAGAACAAGTAGAGATGAGTCCAAAAGGTCAGCAACAAGTGATCACGCAATCGCGTGATATTCAATGGGTACCGCTTAACGTGCCTGTGGTTACTGAATTCGCTTTGACTGATAAAAGCCAAATGTTGTTGGATGGTAACAGTGCTGGCGCTATTGCAGCGTTTGCTCTTCCAGGTAACCGTGGCAGTCTCGATATCAAATTAGAGACATTCGTAAGTAAAGAACTTCAATTTTATGCTCCTAATGTCGCAGTGATGAACTCGGCAGGAGAAACCATTTACCAAGCAGATTTTTCAAAGTTTAAGTACGAACCAGCAAAACTGTTGGACAACGATAAATTCGTACTTGATCTCAATGTGATTCCAGACATGACAGGTAACGATCTGCATGTGTTGGTTTACACGACTTCCGCCGATCTAAAAGGAAGTACACAAGTTTTACACCCTGCAAAAGCCTTCGCCATGGCGCGCCACACTCAGCCGCCAGATATTGCAGACCCTCTAGCGAAACATAGCCCACTCGGTCAGTTCCGCTTTTCGGTATCCGCGAATGATATTGTGAATACTAAGATTGTTGCGAAAAACGACAACATTCCCCAAGGTACGGACCTTACTAGCTACTACTACAGCTCAATTGAAGCAGCAGTCGCAGCGAATGATATTCCGAAAGCGCTCACTTTGCTTGATGAAGCAAAAGAGCTGGGTATCGAAGGTGCACAACAAGTGTTTGTGAAAGCCGTAAATAGAAAATAATCAGATAAAAAAGGTCAGCGAAATGCTGACCTTTTTCATAGAAAATAAACCAATAAAAATACCCCTACATAGAGTTACCTTATTCACATAATTATTTTTATTACTTTGTTTTTTATATAGGTTGGATCAATAATTAATGGCAGTTCCTAACTTATTTTTTGTACTTAGGAAATAAACAAACTTCTCGAAGTGATTTAAATTCGCAATCTGACGATATTTATTTGGCGTTTGATATTTCCATTTTAATAACGATTAATATTTCTTTTAACCGTTGAGTTTATTTTGCTTTGGATATACTAAAAAGGAATTACGTGAAATGAACATGATGAAGACCTCTCTTGCTGCTGCCCTACTTGTTGCCTTAGTAGGTTGTCAATCGACGGCAGAACCTGAAGCGGCCACAGAGCCAGTTGTTAATATGTCTCAAGACGAAGTGGTTGCTTTCATGAAAGCGTGTGACAACCCAGACAGCACGGCGAAAGGACCTATTTCTAAACCACTATTTGTGGTGGGTACTTTTGCGGATTCCGATTGGAAACACGTGCCTCAGCGTCAATACACCTACAAAGGGAATAATTTCTACCAAGCCGTGGTTCAAGAAAAAGTAGGCTCCTACAAAATGCAGTATGCGACCGAATTATGGTTCCCACAATTTACCGCAAAAGGTAATCGAATGAACGTTGGTGAATTAACACCATTAACATTTGGTGGTTACGGTACGGATACTTCGGTTGATATTAAAGAAGATGGTAAATATGTATGGAGTCTTCAGTTTGAAGGAAAAGGCAAACCTGTTCATGTCATGGTAAATAAGTGCCAATAATATTCCATTCAATTATTTAAAATCTATTTTTATTTATTAACCCCTGCATGAAACACATGTCGGGGTTAATTTTATTACTCAAATTTCCGTAGTTTATTTGAGTAAGTTAGGGAGAATAAAATGCGTAATATCCTACGTAACCATCGCCTGTCTCGATCGTTGCTTGCGTTAAGTGTGATTGGTGCTTTATCTGCGTGTAATTCTTCTGGTGGTGGCGACACTAATAGTAGCACTCCGCTACCGGATACCAGTTATGCTTGCCAAGCCAATGTCATGGCGCAAAGTAACCAACTTCGTACTTATCAAATCATGGTAGAGAGTTTTGTAGATGGTGATGCGAGCATTGGTCACGGTACAGGTTATGGCACCAGCCATCATAACGGCGATTTGCAAGGAGTGATTGATTCACTCGATTACATCCAAGATTTAGGGATGAACGCGATTTGGTTGACGCCAGTTTTTGAATCGGAAGCGATAGCGGGCCAAGAACACTGGGCCGATCGTCTGGATGCCACGGGCTACTTTGCTACGGATTACTTCACCATTGATCCACGTTTTGGTGATTTAGAAACGGCGAGAACCTTGGTCGATGAAGCACACAAACGCGGTTTGTACGTGTTTTTTGATGGCGTATTTGGCCACCATAAGAATGGTTTGATCAAACCATCTCCCTCCGGTTTGTTGCCATCGGGATCGAGCAACCCCGTTGATTACCCAGCCAGTCTCGATTTCTACAAAGAAGTGGCAACGTATTGGATCAAAGAACTGAAGATTGACGGCTGGCGTTTAGATCAAGCCTATCAAGTTCCGACAGACGCTTGGACACAACTTCGTAAAGCCGTCGATGAAGCCTCACAAAGTGTGACGTACACCAATAGCAAAGGCGAACAAGTGAATCCGTTGGGCTATATGGTGGCAGAGATTTGGAAAGGGGAGTCTGAGATCGCGAATGAGGCGTATGGATCGAACAGCGATCCAGCATTGTGCTCTGCGTTTGACTTCCCTATGCGATATCGCATCGTTGAAACTTTGGCCGTGAATGAGAGCGGCGTGGGTGGTCGCGGTGCGGATTGGTTAGACAACGGCTACAGCACACACAACCAATATCCAACACATGCGCAGCCGAATTTGATGATCGGCAACCATGATTTAGTGCGCTTTGGTGACTTGTTACAGCGCGGAAATTTAGCGGATGTGAATGATGTAGAATATTGGTTACGCCATAAAGCTGCATTTGCTTTCCAAGCGGCGTACACCGGGCCAATCACGTTGTACTACGGTGATGAAATCGGGGATCAAGTGGATGGTTTTGCCGCAAAAGAAGACAACAGCACCTGTGCCATTCAAGGTTTGTGCGATGATCACGTTGCGCGCAGCAGTGCGAAAATTGAAGGCGTGACGGCGACGCTTGATGCAAACCAAGCCGATCTCAAATCTTATGTGACATCGCTGATGACAATGCGCGATGCGCATCCTGCACTTTATCAAGGGTCACGCACGAATTTAGTTGCGAGTAACGGCAGTTATGTGGACTTGAAACAATCTGGTTCGGACAAAGTCTTGTTTGCGCTAAATACCTTAGAGAGCGCTAGAAGCGTCACTCTTACTCAGGAGAGTGTTGGTACTGGTGAGTTGGTGGATTTGCTCACGAATGAAAAAATTACTCCGAGTAATGGTCAATATCAGATTCTGATGTCGCCACTACAAGGACGATTCTTTGCGGTAAAACCTTAAGGAATTATCCAGAATTGATGCTCACCAGTTGAGCTGACCACAAGCTTTCTTATAAACAAGCCAAGTGTTGTTGCTGACCCCCATAGGCGCACACTTGGCTTTTTTCTGTCTGTTTTACTTTTCCCTTAATGGTTTTACGACGATGTAGCCAACAAGTTGCTTCGCTTTTTGTATTGGCGTTTGTTTTCAGCAGATGGATATTTGTGAGATAAGCTGCACATTAAAAAGTAAATTAACACTTGTGCAACGTAAAAATGTGACTGAAGGATTATTTATGCCCCACTAATATGTTTATCGTGTCTGGGATTTATATAACTAATGGAAAAGTATAATGAAATCCATAACGAACTCCCTCTGTCTCCTTGCTGCTGTTAGCTCTCCGTTTGCATATAGCCAAATTATCAACGGTGACTTTGAACAGTGGAATGGCAATGTACCTACGCAGTGGTCAGAGATTGACGCGGGCATTACAGTGTCGCCAAGCAGCGAGCAAATCAAATCGGGTGGTCTGGCTGCCCAGGTCGTCGTGAATACAGGTACCCAAAGCAACACCGACTTTTTGCAAACCATTAATGTGGAGCAAGGGAAAACCTATCCGTTTTCTGTCTCGGTTTATCATACCGAAGGAAATGTAAAAGCACGTCTGGTGGTTGATGGTTATCACAATTACTCGAACCCACAACAGATAAACCAGTGGCAAGAGCTCGCGCACAACTACACAGCGAGCTCGAACAAGACCATCAACGTCGGTTTGCGTTTTTACGATGAAGCCAGTTTTGATGGCTCAGAAGTTGTCTACGTCGATAATTTTCAACCGACTGAGACGAGTACACAACCTCCTGTAGAAAGTTGTAGTGATCACCAAGTGGTCTTGACTCTCACAACCGATAACTATGGTTCAGAAACTAGCTGGACGTTAAAAAACAACCAAGCCGAAGTACTGTTTTCTGGTCAGGGATATGAGTCAGCAACCACCATTGAAAAGAGCATGTGCTTAGCTGACGGTAATTACCAATTCACGATTCAAGACGAGTATGGTGACGGCATTTGTTGTGGCAGTGGCGCGGGGTCGTACATTCTGACTGAGGGAGATAAGACTCTTGCTTCTGGCGCTGAATTCTCGAAAAGTGAAACCACCGATTTTAACTTAGGTGACACAACCACGACCCCACCAGTGGTTGATGGTTACTATCAAGCGGCATCTGGTAAGACGGGATACGCTCTAAAAACAGCGTTGTTTAACATTATCAATAATCACTCCAGCCGAGGCTATTCTGCGGTCTGGACCTTGGTAAAAGATGCCGATATTGATCGTTATTATGAAAATGATGGCTCTATTCTCGATATGTACTCTGAAAAGCCATCTGCTAGCGATACAGTAAGCTTTACCAAAGTCACAGACCAATGTGGCCAATACAAAACGGAAGGGGATTGCTACAACCGTGAGCACTCTTTTCCGAAAAGCTGGTTTGGCGGTAAGGTTGAGCCGATGAACTCAGACGGTCATCACTTGTTTGCAACTGATGGTTATGTAAACGCGAAGCGCAGTAATTGGCCATTTGGTGAAGTGGGCACCGCGACCTACGTGTCTAGTAATGGCTCTAAACTTGGCCAAGCAAGCACTAGTCTGGGCTACTCCGGTACGGTGTTTGAGCCGATCGATGAGTTTAAAGGCGATTTTGCTCGTGCCTATTTCTACATGGCAACCCGCTATGAAAATATTGTAGGTAACTGGGAAGGCAATTCAAGCAATGCGGATGCTGTCCTTGATGGTTCAAGTTCAACGGTTTTTGAACCTTGGATGTTAAACATGCTGAAACGTTGGCACAAAAATGATCCCGTTAGTGAAAAAGAACGAAACCGCAATCAACAAGTGTTTGATTTTCAGGGCAATCGTAATCCATTCATTGATCATCCTGAGTTTGTTGAACAGATTTGGGGAAACTAACACCTTTTTGATTTTGGTATCCACCACCTAGTGACGCCAACAAAACAAAGGGGAAGCGTGATGCTTCCCCTTTTTCATTACGGATGTTTTTAAATGAAACTAGTTTTTCGTTACCGTCACGATTGGCGCCGACTTGTCAGCCGCGTTGAAGTGGAAGTTGTAATTTCCTGCTTCTGCAATCGCAATTTTCAGGTTTGCACTACCGCCACCGACTTCCATCGTTAGCGCTTTACCAAGCTCAACACTGCCTTCGCCACCGAAGTTGGTGTCTGCTGCCCAGTCTGCGCTCGCAACTTTCATCTCGTAGTTGCCCGCCGCTAGGTCAATGTCTAGCGAATAAACGTCATTTGCAACATAGCTGAACTTCGCTGTTGAGTCTTGTGCTGGAGCATCCCATGTAGTGATAGTGCCACGTAAGTAAAGTGCTGTTTCACCGAATGTTGGTGCATCTGCTGACTTGGTCACTGACACGACCGGTTTTTCTACGCTTTCATCTTGAACATGCAGCGCGTTCAGAGTGAAGTTGTACTTACCTGTTTCAGCAACAGACAGCTTACAGTTACCTTCTGAACCTAATTCTAGTGAACCAGAAGCTATATTCGCAGCATCACAACCGATGTTTGGATTTGCCCAACCAGAGTCCGCGAATTTGAACTCGTGTTCACCAGCTTCAAGAACGCCAGTTACAGAGTACATACCGTTGCCAATAAAGGTCATCGCCCAATCACTGCTATCAGACCACTCGTTCATCGTGCCTTTCACGTAAACAACGGTTTCGCCGTAAGGAGGAATACTCGATACGTCTTTGTTATCCGTGTTTACTGGTAGGCCAGCACCTTGCGCGCCGTTTTGTGGCTGCACGAATACCGCTGTTGTCAGTGCTGGTACTGTGAACGTTTCATTGGTGAAGCTTGCACCTTTGACGATGTCATCCGCAGAGTTTTGTTGAACTTCATGTAACTCGAAACCAGTTGCGCCAGCAACTTTGAAAGATTTCTCAGTTGATGTTGAGTTCACAACGGCCACGACAGCATCGTAGTTCGAATCTAAATCGGCACCCGCTGATGTACCATCGTCGATAGACATCACAATCAAGCCTTCCACTTGGTCTTTCCCTACGTTGCGGAAGTCCACACGGTTCATCACTTCTTGCGCGGTATCTAGGCGGAACAGTTCGCTTGTGCTACGGATTTTTAGTAGCTCTAGGAATTGTTGCTTAGTCAGCTCGATGTCGGTTGAATCTGGTTTCGCCGTGCTGTCACCAACGATGGTTTTGATCAGCTCCCAGTTTGCACCGTCTTTGTCTTCACGTGGTAGACCAACGTTCCAGTTATTGTCGCTTCCGTCGAAGAATACACGGTTGAACCAGTCACCAGAATCGTACGAGTCGCGCTGCATAGATTTAGAGCGCAATAGCTCAGAACCCATGTGGATGAATGGAATGCCTTGACCAAGCATCACCGTTGATAGGGACACAGACTGCATACGTGCACGCTCGGCAGATGAAGTGCCTGTCGCAATCTTGTAGGCGTTGTTATCCCACAATGTTTGGTTGTCGTGCTTAGACACGTAAGAGATGTTCTCTGATGGCACTTTTGTGTAGCCTGCAGGCGCACCATTGTAATCAACGTTCTTACCCAGCTTGGTTTCGCCTTTGTAATCAAGAAGGATGTAGTCAGCCAAGTTACCAGCCATACCTAGACGAACCAGATCTTGGTTGTGTAAACGACCATTCACCGACTCTGCGTCAGTTTTGGTTTCTTCGTTAGGGTAAGCGGCGTTACCAAAGCCTTGGTTAAAGCGAAGTGGGTGCTTACCTTCAGAATCTACACCGCCATCAAACGGGCTTCCGCCACGAACTGCGTCACGCAGACGATCAGAGAAAGTACCGATTTCTGTCCCCGCCATGTTGACTTGTGTCGCCTGATCGAAGCGAGCGTTTTGCGCGACTTCACCAAAGTCCCAACCTTCGCCGTAGAACAAGGTATTCGGGTCAATTTCACGGACTTTTTCAAGTGCGTAAACCATCACATCTTTCGGCTGGTGGCCCATAAGGTCAAAACGGAAACCATCGACTTTATAGTCATCCGCCCATACCATCAATGAGTCAACCATTAGTTTACCCATCATCAAGTTCTCGGTTGCGGTGTTATCACAACAGGTTGAGTTTTCGACGCCGCCAGTGTTGACGTTTAGGCGGTGGTAGTACCCAGGGACAATCTTATCCAGTACTGATTTTTCGTTCACACCAGATGCATTTGTGTGGTTGTACACGACGTCCATGACCAGTTTCAGATCCATTTTATGCGTCGCTTGAACCATTTCGCGGAACTCAAGAATACGCTTAGACCCGTTAGGATCGGTCGCATAACTGCCTTCTGGCACGGTGTAGTGGTAAGGGTCATAACCCCAGTTGAAGCTGTCTAGCATGCGAAGATCGTTCATCAACGCTTGTGCTTTGCCCGTTGTTGGGTCGTAGCTATTTAATACCTCTTCAATTACTTTGCCGTCATCTTCGGTCTCACAAATGGAGGCTTCTGGCTTGATGCCACAAAGTTTACCCACGGTGTCGGTGATATCGACTCGCTTGTCAGCGTCTTCATCCACGGTTGCAATATCAAACGCAGGCAGGATATGTAGCGTTGTTAGGCCAGCATCTTTCAAAGCTTGTAAGTGAGATACAGACTCACGCTCAGGTTCTGTAAGCGCCAGATATTTGCCATCAAGACTTGGTGTGCCTTTGCTGTCGTTAAAGCTGAAATCACGAATGTGTGACTCGTAAAGGACGTGGTCTTCGTCTTTTTTAACCGTTGGGCGTGCGTAGTTTTTCCAATCTTGAGGCATTAAGCTTGGATCATCTAAATCAACCACTTGCGAGTATCGTGAGTTCTTAGACAAGCTCATTGAATATGGGTCTGTTACCAAACGCGTTTCAACGACGCCAGTTGTTGGGTGGTATACTTTAACTTGGTAGCGATAGTATTTGTTGACAACGTTGCTTTGTGCCTCAGAAACCCAGATACCTGTTGCTGGGTCTTCCGTCATGGCAACGGTCGCTTCTTCTGCTAAGTTTGCATCGTAGATTATCAGATCAACATCTTGGGCAGTTGGTGCCCATAGTTTGAAGGTTGCGGCACCGCCTTCCACAATCGCACCGAGTTCTTGACCGATCGCGTTACCTGCCTTGGAATCGGCAAACACCGCATCCAAAACGCCCGGCTTTTGCATTTCAGTTGCAGAAATGACGTCACCATTTGCGTTGTAAGCCACCATAACAATTTGTGACTTCAGGATCGTACGCAAGGTCGCGTCATCGACATCGATACCCGCAGCTTGAAGGCTAGCAAGGTGACGGAAGCGTGATTTCAGACCATCAGACAACTCACCAGCTTTTGTCAGCTCAACGGCTGTACCGCCAGAGATTTGCTTGTCTTCATCCATTTTGATGTCATTGCTAAGGCTGTAGAACAGCTTCATGGAATCCGCACTGGTCGCCGCTTCCCATGCGATGGTGTTGGCGTCTAACCAATGGGCTTTTTGACCATCAATATCAACAGGGCGCTCTTCTATTGGCTCGTAGTAAAGTTCACTGCTGCCGTGGAAGCCAAACAAACCTTTCGATTCGCCGATTTTCGTCAACTCTACTTTTGAGTTTGCGCTGCCGAACGCTTTCTCATCACCTTTGTGCAGAATGAAGTTCATGCATTCGTGTGGGTCAGAGGCGTCAGGGTTTATTTTCAGTACGTAGTAAGCACCGTAGGTGTCGTTGATGCCATCGAATGGGTGTGGCGCAGACCAATCCGTTCCTGTTCCCGGAATGCCCATTGCGTCTAAATCTGTGCTGGTACAGCCCTCACCGTTCCATAGGTGCAAGCCCCAACCTTCGTAGTCGCTTGCTGTTGAATCTGATGCTACATCACGTTTGTAATAAATGACGACTTCGTTCTCTCCCGCAGGGTACAAGCCTGAGCCAGGGTTCGTCGTATCTTCGTTCGTGCTATCACTACCACAACCGCTGATTACCGCGACGGAAATCAAAGGCAGTACGGTTTTGGCAATTGTTGATAATTTAAATGTCTTATTGTCCACGTTTACAAATCCATTGTTATTGAATTGATATTGAGCTGCGCGCTGCCTTCGCTGACTCAATCATCAAGAAGGTTTTGCACACGCTAGAAAGGCAGATGCCAAAAAAGGAAATGTTCAATTAGATGCTAATACACTGAATCATCAGCAAAATGTGAGAGCAGGCTGTTAAGTTTTTTACAGGTGCAAATTTTCTGTCACAGTCGATTTTGTTCACAAATTAAATAATAAAACAGGCGCATAGTGAGAGGTTCTGCACATCATTAAAATGTGAATTTTTATGGGAGGAGTAAGGGGGGATGATAGGGGATGAGAATGTCTCAGCCCCAAAACCGTGATTAAGTTCTATAAAAATGAGGGCTATATTTTTCTTTTAAAAATAAGTTGCAGTGATGTTGAATAAAATACCGCCATTAAGTCTTCGCAAGCTTCAGATTTTCGCTAAGTGGTCGTTATATAATGAAGGTAGTCGGCGTTACGTCGGCGCGTAATCATAAGATTTCCCTGAAAGGGAGTTGAATTGGGCCCTGAAACCAAAAGAGGCTATTTATGAGTAGTATGGGCATTGCCATTGCGGCAACTGGCCTTTCACTCGTCCTGATATTTGTGTGGATGATCTCGTTGTCGATGCGGAAACAGAGACTCGAGGCAGAGAGGAAAGCTCGCGAAGCCGCTTATCGAAAGGCGATGCATAAAGCGCGAGAGCAAGAGCGTAAAGAGCGAGAGTTCAAAGCAGAAACCGGGCATATCCCCACCATTTTATTTCTAGCGAAAGAAGCCGAAAAGGACAACATTCGTCAAGCGCTGTATTGGTATGATAAAGCCGCTAAACTGGACAATGTGACGGGGATGTACGGCATTGTTCGCTTAAGTGAACGCATGCGCGAAGATGTGATTTTAAAAGAGCAGGCAAACTTCTGGCGTACCGCAATTGCGGGAATGGAAGGGGATACCGAAGCGAAATTTTCGACGGGCAAGGCCTTGGTCTTTGGTCGAGGAACTGAAAAAAATATCCCAAAAGGTAACCAACTGATTGAAACTGCCGCCGAAGAAGGCTGCATTGATGCCATGATTTATATGGGGGAATGGCAGCTTTCACCAGATAATAGTGCAGGACGCAGTGCAGATGCGCTTTACTGGTTTATGAAAGCGGCGGAAAAAGACAGTGCGGATGGCAAAATCCAAGTCGGCTTATGTTACCTAAATGGCATTGGTACAGAAAAAAGCATGGTTAAAGGTTGCTACTGGCTGGAACGGGCCGCGGAAGGTGGCAGTGCTAAAGCGATGTATCATGCTGGCGAAGCGTGGAAGGATAAAGGTAAAACGGGTAATACAATTGCTTACGTTTGGCTGTTTCTTGCTGCTAATATGGGCTACCAACCTGCACGTACGTTGCGTGATGAAGTGGCAACCAATATTGGTGTTGATGTTGTCGTTGGATTGCAGTCCATAGCGAAGCCGTTGCAAAGAAAGCTGGCCTCAGGAATGGTTAGAAAGCACTCTATTATTCGAGCCCTTAACAAAGTGTACAAACGCGAAGCGTATTTTCCTGCGGAAGAGGAGCTCAATGCGGTGTTGAATGATGAGAATAAAGACGTCTCCGAAGCTTGGGAGGAGACATCAACACTAGATTTTCAGCCTAAGATGACAACGGTAACAGCAGAAGACCAGGCAAGCACATCGCCTAACGAAAAAAAACTCTCTAAAGATGCGCTCGATTTCACTCAAAACTTCCTTCAGCCATAACCTATCTTATCCAGAAGCCTCAAGATTGAGGCTTTTCTTTTGCTCTTTTGCCAGTATCTCTATCAGTCACGACAACAGAATGTAAACTTACTTAAGCAGTCATTTTACTGATGTGCATACTATTTATGCGATTTTTCAACATATTTTTAGTACTTAACTTAGATGGGATCTGTGTACCTTAAAAAAGAGGTTTTTCCCTCTTTATTTACTTCCGCTATTGGGCTTAGATCATTGATAGTAATAATGATTGAAGCGCAATGCTTGATGCCCCGATTTATAGGTGAATAGTACTCATTACTTTATCTAATAATGTAAATTAAAAAATGTATTATAAATTTTAAATTGTTCTTTTATATTTAGGTGTCGATTATTGATTTTATGATTAATTAGGCGCAAGATAACGTAAAAATAAAATAGCATAGTTAATATGCAGAATTACACTAGGAAGTAACTTTTTCATTACATGTTTCATAATAAATAGAGATAATTTTTTATCTCTGTTTTTTATTTATATTAGAGATTTGTGTATGTTGAGAATCATTAGTGCAGATAAATTTATCTCTTCAAGGTTTATCTTAGAGTACAGTAAGGCTGAGTTCGCTTCTTTATTAGGTGTTTCCGTCGCTAAAATAAGTAATATTGAAAGTGGAAAATCTTCAATCCCCCCGGTGTATGATTACGCCATTAATTACTTGTTGAGTGAACATCCATTTAAAGATAGTGCTGTTGATGCTTTATGTTCTCATGAAACGTTAAACTTTGCTCGTCGTATTGACGTCAATACCAAAGTAAAACGCTTGTCCTGTAAGCGTTGCGATAGCCGTAGACTGCACGTTATGGCTGGCATGAGTGGCTTGTATTTTGTCGAGTGCATGGATTGTAAACACACTATGTACTCGTCAGGCATGTCTGTAAAACGTTATCAGCAATGGTCGAATGATGGAGTCAAACTAGATAGTCATTTATTTAATTGAATTGTGTTTCCTTTGCACCTAAAGTAAAAAGCCATCAATACATGTGTTGATGGCTTTTTTATTATGTGTTTAAATTTAGTTAAAATTAAAATATTTATCATTCCTAATAATATAGTCCTGGTAATTATATAGTGATGGACATCTCAAAAAATTATTTTCTTGATATTTTATTTCTAACAATAATGGTTGTGGTCACACAATTTTTAATTATTTTTCCTTTTAATTCTGGTTTCAATATCATTGGACTATCAATTGGAAAGTGATAAAGATCGCGAAATTTTATTTCGAGAAAATAAGAGTTTTAATTATGAACGAATAATCACGAAATTTGTTTTTTGAATTTTAAATATTAATTTCACTTGTAATATCTGTGCTTGTAGTCTTTACAGAACAAATAAGAGATATTTCAAATGAAACGTTTAATTATCGGTGTTAGTAATTACATGCCAGAAGACTTCAGTTTATTATCTGAATCTTTGGATGAGCAATTTAACCGAACTTTAAAACCACTTGAGCACGTCGAATTAACTGACGTTGGCGCTGCAATTATTACTTCTGCAGATATTAAGGCTGGTCTACACAAAATTATTTCTGAAACGGGTTATGGCATTCCGGTTTTCTTCGTCACAGATGAAAACCCAGTTTCAGCAGAAGATTACGTATGGTTAACCGGCGTTATCGATTTGGAAAGACAGTCAATTGAGTACTACTGTCGTCAAATCAACGAAGCAGTAACCAAGTACGAATGTCGTCTGCTTCCTCCTTTCTTCAAGCAATTAACGCACTATGTTGAGATGGGTAACTCAGCGTTTGACTGTCCGGGACACCAAGGTGGTCAGTTCTTCAAAAAACACCCAGCTGGTAAACAGTTCTACGATTTCTTCGGTGAAAACCTGTTCCGTAGTGACTTGTGTAATGCGGACGTGGATTTAGGTGACTTGCTGATCCACGAAGGTTCTGCACATCAAGCGCAGGCGCACGCTGCAAAAGTATTTAACGCGGACAAAACTTACTTCGTACTTAACGGCACTTCTGCTTCAAACAAAGTAGTGTGTAACGCGCTGGTAACTGAAGGTGATTTGGTACTGTTCGACCGTAACAACCACAAATCGAACCACCACGGTGCGTTAATCCAAGCGGGTGGTATGCCAGTTTACTTAGAAACGGCGCGTAACCCTTGGGGCTTTATCGGTGGTATGGATGAACACTGTTTCGATGAAGAATACATTCGTGCTCAAATCGCGAAAGTGGACCCAGAACGTGCACGCGATGAACGTCCTTTCCGTCTTGCTATTATCCAACTTGGTACTTATGACGGTACTATCTACAACGCTCGCTACGTAATGGATAAGATAGGTCACCTTTGTGACTACATCCTGTTTGACTCTGCATGGGTTGGTTACGAGCAGTTCATCCCGATGATGAAAGACTGTTCACCACTGCTGCTGGATTTGAAACCAGAAGACGCAGGTGTGATCGTGACTCAGTCTGTTCACAAACAACAAGCTGGCTTCTCTCAAACATCGCAAATCCACAAAAAAGACCGCCATATCAAAGGTCAAGCTCGTTACTGTAACCACAAACGCTTTAACAACGCGTTTATGATGCACGCATCGACTTCACCATTCTACGCACTGTTCTCTGCGCTTGATGTGAACGCGAAGATCCACGACGGCGAAGCAGGTCTGCGTTTATGGCGCGATGCGGTTAAGACAGGTATCGAAGCGCGTAAAGAAATCCTTAAGAGTTGTGAATTGATTCGTCCGTTCATTCCAGATGAAGTCGAAGGCCAACCTTGGGGCAGCTACGACACTGACGTGATAGCAACGAACAAGAAATTCTTCATGTTTGAGCCAAACGCAAGCTGGCACAAATTCGAGGGGTACGGTGAAGGTCAATACTTCGTTGACCCATGTAAATTGCTACTAACCACAGCAGGTATTGCTGAAGATGGCAGCTACGCAGACTTTGGTATTCCTGCAACGCTTTTAGCGAATTTCCTTCGTGAAAATGGCATCATCCCTGAAAAGTGCGACTTGAACTCTATCTTGTTCCTACTCACTCCTGCGGAAGATATGGGTAAGATCCGTCACCTTGTGGCTCAAATAAACCGATTCGAAAAATTCATCCGTGATGATGCCCCTTTAAGTATCGTACTTCCAAGCGTCTACGAAGCGAATAAAGAACGCTACCGTGGCTACACCATCCGTCAGCTATGTCAGGAAATGCATGACATGTACAAAGAGCTGAACGTGAAACAGTTACAAAAAGCGATGTTCCGCAGCGAGTACTTCCCACAAATGGTTCACAAACCTGACGTGGCAACACGCAAATACTTCCGTGGTGAATGCGATTACCTACCACTTAAAGAGGCCGTTGGTCGCGTAGCCGCTGAGGGTGCACTTCCTTACCCTCCAGGCATCATCTGTGTGATCACTGGTGAAATCTGGACCCCACATGTGGTGGATTACTTCCTATCTCTAGAAGAAGGCATCAACCGCTTCCCAGGCTTCGCGCCAGAAATTCAAGGTGTGTACCTTGAAGATGTTAACGGTCGCACTACCGCACATTGTTATGTCCTAAAAGATTAATCTACCCGTTCGCACCACGCTCCGGCGTCGGTGCGAACCGCTTATTCGTGGAGAATAATTTATGAGTACTGAAACTAAAAAAATGTCGGTGGTGCAGTTAACCATTCTGACGTTCATCAATATGGCTGGCTCCGGTATTATCATGCTGCCAAGTAAACTGGCGCAAGTGGGTACCATTTCAGTGTTTTCTTGGCTGATCACGGCTGCGGGCTCTTTGGCGTTGGCTTATGTGTTTGCAAAATGTGGTCGCTTTAGTAAACGAGACGGCGGTATGAACGGTTACGCGTCTTACGCATTCGGTAAATCGGGTGCGTTTATGGCGGGCTGGACTTACGGTTTGTCGCTCCTTATTGCGAATATTGCGATCGCGATTACCTGTGTGGGTTACGGCTCCGCATTCTTTGAAGTGACCCTATCTCCGGTCGAAACCTGTTTGTACACCATCGCCATTCTTTGGATTTGTACTTTCGCTAACTTCGGTGGTGCGAAAATCACAGGTCAAATCGGTACCTTCACGGTATGGGGTGTGATCCTACCGGTATGTTCGCTAGGTATTGTTGGTTGGTTCTGGTTTAACCCAACCATGTACATCGAAGCTTGGAACCCACACCACCTACCATTTGGTGAAGCTGTGAGTGCTTCTATTGCCATGACACTATGGGCGTTTCTTGGTCTTGAATCGGCCTGTGCGAACTCAGAAGCGGTAGAAAACCCAGAGAAGAATGTACCAATCGCAGTATTGGGCGGTACGTTGATTGCTGCTGTGGTTTACATTGTATCGACAAACATCTGTTCTGGTATCGTTGCAAACTCTGAGCTTGCCGCTTCTACCGCACCATTCTCAACCGTATGGTCTGTGATGCTTGGCTCAGCAGCAGGTAAAGCGGTTGCTGGTATGGCGGTATTGGCTTGTGCGGGCTCTCTATTGGGTTGGCAATTCACTATCGCGTCAGTGTTCAAATCGTCTTCTGATGCGGGCTTCTTCCCTAAATTGTTCTCTCAAGTGGACAAACGCGGCACACCGATCAAAGGTATGATCGCGATTACTATCATCCAATCAGTATTGTCTCTAATGACGATTTCTCCAACGCTGAACGAGCAGTTCGAAGCATTGGTTAACCTAGCGGTAGTAACAAACGTTATTCCTTACATTTTATGTATGGGCGCAATATTTATTATGCAGCAAGTGGCACACGTGCCAGAGCGCGAGATGAAAACCACCAACGTTATCGCTCTGATTGGCTCTCTGTACAGCTTCTATGCGCTTTACGGCTCCGGCTACGAAGCGATGATGTGGGGCTCTATCGTAACCTTCCTAGGCTGGAGTGCTTACGGTCTGATTGCTGCGAAGCATGAGCCTTTAGCAAATTAAAAAATAATACAGAAAGAGCCTTCCCAAACGCGGTGTGGAAGGCTCTTTGTTTTTAGGCATTTACGCCAAATCCAAGTCAGCTTAATGTATTTGAGGCTAGACATCCAATGACGTGAAAACTCATTTTCGACATTTGGAGGACGAAAGATGATAAGTCAACCTGTTAAAATCGGTGACGACACCGCCGTAGTCATTCCAAGCGTAATCCTAGCTCAGCTCGGGATAAGGGAAGGAGATACCCTAGAAATCGCACTGAATAAAGACAAAATGGAAATTAAGAAGATGGTGTTGAAAACCAGCGCGCCAACTTACTCTGAAGATATTGAGGAGAATTGAGTTAGAGAATCTTGGTTTGTCGGATACACTACTGGTTTCGCAAAACTGGCGCTTGCCGCTGTCTTTGAACTATCGATAACTACAATAAGAGGTAAGGTACTATGCAAGGTATCCTCTCTATACAATCTCATGTTTCTTTTGGTCATGCTGGTAACAGCAGTGCCGTTTTCCCAATGCAACGCATGGGTTTCGAAGTATGGCCGATTCATACCGTTCAATTTTCTAACCACACGCAGTATCAAGAAGGCTGGACTGGGCGAGCGTTTGCGGCTGAAGACATCAGCGAGTTAGTTCGTGGACTTGGTAACATCGGCGCGCTGGAAAAGTGCCAAGCGGTATTGACGGGCTACCAAGGTAGTGCAGAGCAGTGCCTTGCTGTTGAAGATACCGTGACGAAAGTGAAACAAGCAAACCCGAACGCACTTTACGTTTGCGACCCTGTGATGGGCGCGCCAGACAAAGGCTGCATTGTGGCTCCGGGCATTGCTGAAAATCTTCTAACGCGTTTGATGCCAATGGCGGACGTGATCGTTCCGAACCAATTCGAGCTAAGTCAATTTGCTGAGATGGAAATCCACTCACTAGACGATGCGATCACCGCATGCCAACGTGCGCTAGAGAAAGGTCCAAAGGTGGTGCTAGTTAAGCACCTTTACTGCCTAGAAAATGGCAGCTTCAACATGCTATTGGCTACGCAAGAAGGTATTTACCTTGCGAAGCGTCCTCAATTTGAGTTTGCTAAACAACCTGTTGGCGTGGGCGATCTTATTTCAGCTATCTTTACCGCGGGACTCTTAAAAGGCTGGTCTCCTAAGCAAGCTTTCCAACATTGTCATGACGCATGCTACGGGGTGTTAAGTGCAACGTACCATGCAGGCGAATGGGAGCTGCAAACTATTGCGGCGCAGCAAGAGTTTGTTGAGCCAAGCAAAAACTTCCCGATTGAAGAAGTGGCTCTGGTCACCGCATAATTGAGCGCAATTAAACAAAAAAGGGGAGCCATCATCGGCTCCCCTTTCTATTTGTTCTGTCAGTCTTACTGAGCTTTTTGCTGCTCTGATTTACAAACTGCTGCCGTAAAGACAACGTCTGTTGAGCTGTTTAGCGCAGTTTCAGCAGAGTCTTGAATCACACCGATAATGAAGCCAACCGCTACAACCTGCATGGCTACGTCGTTTGAGATACCAAACAGACCACACGCAAGTGGGATAAGTAGTAGAGAGCCACCTGCAACACCTGATGCGCCGCATGCAGAAACCGCAGCTACAATACTTAGAAGTAGCGCAGTCAGTAGATCAACTTCGATACCCATAGTGTGCACAGCTGCAAGCGTTAGTGTTGTGATAGTGATTGCAGCACCAGCCATGTTGATGGTCGCACCTAGAGGGATAGATACTGAGTATGTATCCTCGTCCAGTTTTAGTTTCTCACATAGTGCCATGTTTACTGGAATATTCGCCGCACTTGAACGAGTGAAGAACGCAGTTACACCACTTTCACGTAGACAACGGAATACAAGTGGGTAAGGGTTTTGTTTGGTTTTAACGAACACGATCGCTGGGTTTACAACGAGTGCGATGATCATCATTGCGCCAAGAAGAACCGCCAGAAGGTGTGCGTAGCTTGCTAGTGCGCTAAAGCCCGTTGTCGCAAACGTTGAAGCAACCAAGCCAAAGATACCAAATGGTGCAAGACGAATGATAAAGCGCACAATGTGAGACACGCTGTGGCTTAGGTCTTCAAATACGGCCTTCGTTGTTGCCGATGCGTGGTGTAGTGCAAGACCCAGACCCACACCCCAAGCAAGAATGCCGATGTAGTTTGCTTCTACTAGTGCATTTACTGGGTTGTCGACCAGTTTAAACAACAATGTGCGTAGAATTTCAGCAATACCTTGAGGAGGCGTTGCACCTTCAGCGCCGGTGACAAGCGTTAAATTGGTCGGGAAAAGGAAGCTTAGAACCACTGCTGATAGCGCCGCGAAGAATGTACCCATCAGGTACAGTACAACGATTGGGCGCATGTAAGTGTGTTGGTTTTTCTTTTGGTTTGCAATTGAAGCGGCAACCAAAATAAACACAAGAATTGGCGCGATCGCTTTAAGCGCACCGACAAAAAGGCTACCAATTAATCCCGCGCTTTCGGCATGGCTTGGAGAAATTGTCGCGAGCAAAATACCAAAGACGATACCGACAAGGATCTGGACGACGAGGTTACCACGAGCATATCGGGCAACGAGGCTGTTGTGTTGCATACATCATTCCTGCAATTTTATGCCAGAGTGGCAGGGCAATAGTCCATCATTACACGGCGATAATGCCCTTGTATTGCAAGGGGTGAGCATTGCTTCTGGTCACTAAGACACATGATTATCAATTATCCTGTTTTTATAAATTCAGCCATTTTCTTGCTGAATATCACATATCTTAGCTTGGTAATATTTTGTGTCTAGTTTTAGTTTGTTTTTGGATTAAATGTTTGCTCAATGTTATTTAAATAAGATTTTTATGTTGAAAATTATCATTAGTTATGAGTAATGGTTTTTAATAAAGTTGTTAAAAAGGAGACTTTCGTCTCCTTTGATTTTATTGACAACTCAAACGCAACAAATTAATAACTTTGTTGGCGCCTGCGCTTATCACTCATGGCATTTCGAGTGAGTTTCCCGAACTGTCGACTTTGAGCTCGTTGCTCTGCCAAAGTCGCACCGTTAAAGGCTTGTTCTCGCAATAGTTTTTGATAGTTATTGAAACGACGAACTTCCAGTTTGCCATTTTCAATCGCAGTTTGAATTGCGCAACCCGGCTCAGTTTGATGCTGGCAATCACCAAAGCGACAACGCTGAGCGAGAGCCTCAATATCAGAAAATGCCTCACTGACCCCCGATTCACAATCTGCTAGTTGAAGCTCGCGCATTCCCGGAGTATCAATCAAGATGCCGCCATCAGGTAATAGATGGATAGAGCGCGATGTAGTTGTATGTCGCCCTTTGCTATCGTCTTCACGAATATGCCCAGTTGCCTGTTCTTGTTGCCCGAGTAATGCATTAACAAGAGTTGATTTGCCAACGCCTGAAGAACCGATAAAAGCGAGGGTTTGTCCTTCTTTGCACCAGGTCATGAGTTTAGAAGCACTCTCTATTTCTAAGCCGTTGACTGTCTCTATCGCTAATAGAGGGTCGAGCTTCTGTACTTGGCTTTTTAGTTCATCAGTATTGTCACACAAATCGGCTTTGGAAAGCACGATGACGGGTTCGACTTCGGCTTCATGAGCCAAGGCAAGATAACGTTCAATACGACTTAAATTGAAGTCGTCGTTAAGGGAACAGACGATAAACACTGTATCCACATTGGCTGCGATGAGTTGCTCTGCCACTTTGCTGCCAGCGGCTTTGCGGCTAAAGAGGCTCAAGCGATCCAGTAGGCGAACAAATTGCTGATCTTCATTTAAGATTACCCAGTCTCCGACGGTCATATTGGGTAAAGAATGGTGGGCATTAAGATGAACTTGCCCAGTTTCTGTTGCCAATAAATAACCACTTCGGTGATGCGCAATTACACGAGCAAAGATAGTGTTGTCGTAATCGTCTAATGTCAGTTGTTGCTGAAAAAATGGTTTCCAACCCAATTGTTTTAGAGGGTTTGAAGTTGAAACTAATGTGTCACAAAAAGTATGTGTTTGATTCATTATTGAATTATCCCAGACGCAACAAAGCGCCTTAATACAAATCGCATTAGGGTCTAATTCGGATAGAGTTGACCCCGGTGAAGACCGGGCAGAGAAGGGGAGTTGTGGCTATGCCACAGAGTTGGTGCTGTTAGGGTTACCCTTGCGATGCCCAGTTAGTGTTATTCAATACAATCATCTTGTGTCCTCTTCGTTGGTTAATAAATAAGTGAGTTAATTAAGCCAAAAGAGTATAGCCGCCCTTTTTTAAAGAGGGTAGCTATACTGCAAAAATATTAACTTTGTTTTGTGATGCGCTCTTCCATAATCTGCGAATACGTGTTGGCTTTTAAGCCGTATATGATTTGGACATGACGATCATCCAATATCACGACGCCATGCGCGCCATGATTCTTGAGTGCGTTCTTATCGATGACGGACGTCGCTCTGAGGGTAAGACGCAGCCGAGTCGCACATGCACCAGTTTCTAGCAGGTTCTCTATGCCCCCAATGGCGTCAATGATCGTATCGACGTCTTGTTCGACATTGGGGTTGGTATGAGTTAGGAAATTGAAAAATTGCTTCAGCACTGACTTAACCGTCATTTGAAGAGTCTTCGGTCGTTAGTTTTGAAATGGCTTCAACAATCGGTGCCGGTGAGAGCGTATGCGGTACTTTAGTGATTAACGTGCCATCCGGCTTCAAGAAGTAAAAGTAAGAGCTATGATCCAGCGTGTATTTTAGTTCTGAGCCTTCCAATTCTGTCTTGCGGAAAATGACACCATAGTTGTGTGCCAAAGGTGTCGTTACATCAAGTGGTGCCGATAGGCCTTCAATCATTGGATGGAAGTAATGGGCATATTTTGCTGATGCATCGGCCTCATCACGCTCTGGGTCTAAAGAAATGAACATCGGGCGTAGTTGTGCTTTTTGCGCGTCGTCAATTTGATTCAGTGCTCCTGCCAGCATTGCAAGAGAAGTTGGGCAAACGTCTGGGCAGCGAGTAAAGCCAAAATAGACGACTCGGATGCGAGGGTCATTCACATCGAAGATATTGACGGCTTGGTTATTTTCCCCAAACAATACCGTTTGTTGAGAGGTGGAACTGTCCACTTGCTCTGGCTTCGTTTTCTGATTATCTAAATAGCTCTTTACGCCAAACCCGAGTGCGAAAGCAGCTACGAGAAATAGGGACCAATTGTGGCTCATAACGATTCCTTATCTTTGCATTTTTATAGCAGGGTAAACGGTATTCTCTCCATCACTGAGTTCACCAACCCAAGTCATTGCATCCTCCGTGCAAACCGGGAGAATGATGTCACCTTGATATTGGCCAGGAGCGATTTGCTTCAGCAAAAACTTAGGCTCACCCATCTCCATTTCTCTTCCTGAAAGACTTAGGATGAGTTGCTTAGCATCGCTTGTATGCCACTCAACATTTAGAGTGGTAGGAACCAAGGGTTGAGCAGTTTCTGAGTTTAGCGTCATCGTAACATTTTCTTGGACGCAAGAGGTTGTAGAGAGAAAGCAGTATTCATCTATTGACTTGCTTTGAGTGGAAGAAGAAAAGCTTTTTATTAGAGTCGGGGCATAAAATCCCGCAACTAATGCGGCTGAAACAGCGGCGATTTGTAACAGTTTCATTAAGGTTCAGCATTTATCACTTAACATTACGAGCATCGTAGCACAGATGCGCCGCTCGCCAACTCGTGACCTCGGTAAATTGTGCGTTATACCTCGGTGACCAGCTTCCTTATAACGCGACGGACTTTATTGCATCAAATACAGCAGAGTTTTCAATTGAGATGTTTTGCCCTTAGCCAATAAATAAAAACGGAGCCAATTGGCTCCGTTTTTATTTGGTTCAGTATGTGTTTGATACCAAAGTTATTTATCTGAGTCTGCGAATTTCTCTAGACCTAAAACCAGAGCAATGGCTGCAAGCATCATCACGACAGCAAGTACTAACTGAGAAGGTTGTGATGTCACGTGTTCAAATTCAAATGGTGATAGGTTGTGCTGTAGCAATGGCACTTGTTCGCCCTTCGAATTGGTGCGCCAAGTGATGGTTTCTTTCCATGGCCAAATCTTTGGCAACGTACCAATCATTAATCCAGTCAAAAACATCAGGGTGAAATCACGGAACTTGCGTAGTAACCACGACAATAAGTGAGAGAAGGACAGTAAACCGATCACGCAGCCAGACAAAAATAGCGCTAATGTATCGACTTGAAAACCTTTCACTGCGGCTAATACAGGAGCATACATGCCAATCAGCAGCAAAATAAAACTGCCAGAGATACCCGGCAAGATCATTGCACAAATCGCGATAGCTCCAGCGAATAAGGTGTTAATGGCCGTTGGTTCCATGTGTAAAGGTTTGAGCACAGTAATACTATAAGCAAACCCGACACCAACGAGCAGAATGACAAAGCGGACAAGATCGCGTTGCTCAACCTGACGAATAATGTGATACACAGAGACCAAAATCAGACCAAAGAAAAATGACCAAAGTGGGATCGGGTGTGTGTCAAGAAGCCAAGTAATCAACTTTGCTAGCGTTGCAATACTGGTGAAAATGCCGGCAAACAGAGCGATAAGGAAGAATCCGTTGATGTGATTAAACGCGGCTTTAACCCCTTCTTTTCGCCAGATAGAGAAAAGTGAGGGGTTAATGCGTCGAATGCTTTCAAGCAGCGTATCGTAAATACCAGTGATAAACGCGATGGTGCCGCCAGATACACCAGGTACAACATCTGCTGCACCCATGGCGATTCCCTTGAAGAAAGTAATTAAGTAGTTCATTGCTCTAATGCTAAGTCGTTTCGATGGCAGAGAGTATACAAACATTGCGATGAAAAAAGTATGAAATAGTGCTGTAACTACTTGGTCTTATATCCAATCTATTGCCTATCTTTATTACCCGTCAAGAGACAATGCCGCCGTAACGAGCTTTTAATGCTTGGTTTACATTTTTGAGATGATTAACTCTACTATCAATTATCAATCTTGGTTGCATTATGCAATTGCAATTTGCATTATAAAATTGCGTTTTGATAATTTGCGCGTGAATAAATCCAGCTTATATGAGATCTTGTGCCCAAAAATAAGCCTTTGCATTTTGGCATGATTAATGCATAATACTGCTCGACCCTTCTTAAGCCGAGGGTCACCTAGCCAACTGACGTTGTTAGTGAATACAATTTGTTCACACTAAATATAAGCCAATCGCGATTATTGCGGTTGGCTATTTTTTTATATGAACAACGTTACTTACGTGCTTTGCAAATTGCACTTCTCTTTCTGTCAGTCATAAAAAAGGGCTGACGTGTTACGTCAACCCTTGTGTTTTACTTTACGTTTTAACCCGTTTATCTAGCAGTTCAGTATCCCATTAACTGTAGCAAATTTTCAGCTGTCACAATGGCTTCTTTACGATTAGCAATATTAAGCTTTTGGTACAGGTTGCGAATGTGGGTTTTAATTGTCGTACCTGCCACATCCAGCTCTTGTGCGATTTGCTCGTTACTAAAGCCTGAATAAATCAGCCCCAGAACCTGCCATTCGCGTTGTGTTAATGGGCTAGTACGTACTAGCTCTGGCACATTAGGGTGATTCACCAACTTTTCAATAAAGTCTTCATCAAAGTGAATCGACCGGCTACGTTGATTCGATGAAATGTCCTTCATTAACTGTTGAGCACGGTGACGCTCAAGATCGCCCAGTTCATGGCGGAGGCTCAACTTCTCCAGCAGACCGCCAATGGTTGCACCATCAATCAGGAAGTTTCCGACCATGCCAGTTTGGTTCGTCATTACTAATGCTTCTTTTAACAGAGCCTTGGCTTGCTCCTCATCTTTTTGGCGAGCAGAAAGGACTGCTTCAACCACTAAGTTGCGATTAGTATCTGTGATTAGGTTAGTGCGACGAGCTTCACCTTGGAGAAAATCTAACGCAGCACGAGCGTCGGTATATTGGCCTAAGTTAATGTGGGCGCGAGCAATGTTACGCCATTGCAATTGAGAAAAGTGGTTGCATGCCGATTCAGGACGAACCGCAGTGTTGAGCCATTCTTGCATTGCATCGGTATTCCCGCGCGCTTGCCAAAATAGAATCAAAGATAGTGAAGCGTTTGCAGTCCAATCTACGTGATAAGTCGACTGTTTCATCAAGTGCTGTATATGCTCAATGAATTTACCGGCTTTGTCTAATTCACCGCGTCCAATCGCAATACGCGCCAACATCGAATAGCTATGTAAGTGCTTGCTTGGTGAATGGTTTTCGAGAATTTGCAGACCTTTGTACGCGCATTCTTCCGCTTCATCAAGTCGGTTCCAGCACCAAAGTACTTGCGCGCGAATACGCAGCAAAAATTCATGAAGAGGAACATGCTGAAGCTGCTGATCTTCAATCAGACGAAATGCGGAATCTTGTAGTTCAAAGGCAGCTTGCACGTAACCTTGTGCAATCAAAATCTCGCTTTGCTGCAATATTGCCCATAACGCTTGGTGATATACCTGATACTGACGAGCTAGCTTTTCAGTTTGTTGCATCATCGGCAAAGCACGGTCTAGTTTACCTAGCACGTGGTTAACTTCACCAACAACCGAAGTCGCCACAATTCGGCTACGGTAAATAGTGTTATCAAGTTGGCTAAGCGCTAGCTCCGCTAATTCGAGAGCTTTTTCTGGTTGGTTACTGTTGATAGCCACTTGAGCAAGCAACGCGTTTGCTTGACCTTGATAATGAATATCTAACGCAATGTTACGCTTTTTGTGTTCCTCTTCCGCTTCTTCAAGCAGGTGGCCCACTTGGTTATAACGATGCTGACTTTGAGCCAACCATGCTCGGAGCATCGTAAGTTTTGGGTGGCTGAACAACAGATCATCGTCCAACTTGTTAATTGAGCTTTCCAGTGTGCTGAGTTCGCCTTGGTTAAACATCTTCCAGCCGAATTCGTTTAGGATCTCTACCACTAAGTCCTTATCATTTGATTTTTGTGCATGATGAATCGCTTGGTGCGGTGCTTTTTGTTGTAACCAAGCGATAGCAGCATTGCGGTGGAGATCTTTTTCTTGCTGAGGAATACGAGCTTGGCGCTCATGAGATAAAAACTCGCCAAATAAGTTATGGAACCGGAACCAGTTCTGTTCCCCTTCGAGCGGGTAAATGAATAAGCCGTAACGGTTAAGCGATTCAATCATTCCCAGTGCGTCTTCGCGTTGGGTAAGGGCAAACACTAACTCATCATTGAAGTGGTCAAGCACGGATACTTGCATTAAAAAGTGACGAGTTTCGTGATCGAGTAAGTCAAACACTTCTTCGACCAAGTAATCCCACAAGTGCGCGTGATTGAACTGCGATACCGACTCTACAGTTTGTGCCAATGTGCGGTTTTGATGTTGGGCTTGTAATGCGATCAACTGCATCGCCGATGGCCAACCTTCAACATAGGTTCTTAGGCTGTTCGCCATGTCTTCATCAATACCATCGGCGATACGCTGGTTAAAGAAGCGAGTGGTTTCTTCGGTATCAAACGCCAACATCTCGTTGCCGATTTCGATCATTAAATCACGAACACGTAAGTTTGCAGTGCCCAGAGGCGGCGCTGCACGACTGGTTACCACAACGGTGAGGTTGTCTGGCATGTGCTTTAAGAAGAAACGCATGGATTCATGGATTTCATCATTCGTGATTAAATGGTAGTCATCAAGCACCACGTAGCACTCTTGATGAAAGTCAGCCATTTCAGCGAATACTTCGCTAAATAGGGAGCGTAAAGACGAGATCTGACGTTTTTCCGCCAGTTTTTGTGCGTTAGCGCAACTGAAGTTAGTGGCTTTGTTTAATGCTTGAAGCAGATAGTTTACAAAGCGAAAGCCGTCGTTATCGCTGTCATCAATGCTGTACCAACCGACGTTTGGCTTATCGGATAGCCACTGCGCTGCCATTGTTGTTTTTCCGTAACCTGCTGGGGATCGGAATAAAACCAATTTGTAGTAAGGCGCTTGCTGTAGTAAGTCCAACACTCGTGGGCGCACGATGGCATTGTGCAGGCGTCCTGGTCGAGTAAGCTTAGATGGAATCCACATTAGTAGTTATGTCCTTATTTGTGTATACCCAAATGACTGCAACGTGATCATTCTAGTAAAGCCCCCTTGAAAGCCGTCTTACTGAATGATGTCATCAGCATCAAAAACACTGTTTGAATGCCAGATAATGTCGCTACTGTTGGGGCTTGCGTCCGTCTGAAAAACCATTCCATACGGTCACTTAGATATAAAAGCTAGCGAAAACTAGAAATAACTCACATCGCCTAATTCTAGTTTGTATAAAAAGCGTACAATCCTGTGAGCTGAGTGGGATGTTACGACATCAGAAATGTTCGTTACTTTGATCCACTTCCTAATTCTCAAGGGTTGATGGATTTACCATCAACTACGCCCTTTATTTGTGATTGTCGTCACTTAAATATCGTTTGTTTCGTTAGCGTTAAGATCGCGTTGCACATAGATTACGAAAAGTTCTTCTACGCTGACCGAGTTAATGTGACCGATATTACAATTTTCACATCATCAGATGAGTGGACTATAAAAAGCGTCATGAACGGGTTTTAACCTTTCTCACATTCCATTGTGATCAAAATCACTAAGAACTGGTGCAAAGTTCACTTTGTTGAGATTTGGATCACTAACCTAGCAATGGTACCCCCTCTACGCCCTCAGCCCTCCTCCTTCAAAGGATGAGAATTAGGAGGATGTTTATTCACAGAGGTAAATGCACGATGTATGGCAGATGAATTACCAAAAGACGTGAGAATTTCGTAATGAAACCTACTCAACAAAAACAATTTGACAAGAAGTCGTTCCAAGAAAGCGTAAAGAAACACCTATCTGTAACTTACGCTCATACGATTGAAAACGCAGACAGCCGCGCATGGTACCTAGCAATGGGGCATGCTCTGGCTGAATTTACTACTCTAGATTTGCTTGCGACAGAAGAAGATCCACGCATTAAAAGTGCGAAGAGCGTTAACTACCTTTCGCTAGAATTCCTTATCGGTCGTTTGACTGGTAACAACCTAATCAGCATGGGTCTGTACGAACAAGTAACAGAAGCAATGGCTGAACTAGGTTACAACCTAACTGATCTGCTAGAAGAAGAGCGCGACCCATCATTGGGTAATGGTGGCCTTGGTCGTCTGGCTGCGTGTTTCATGGATTCATGTGCGGCACAAGAATTCCCAACTGTCGGCTATGGTTTACATTACGAATACGGTCTATTTAAACAGTCATTCAAAGATGGTCGTCAGCAAGAAGCACCTGACGCATGGCGCGGTGTAGAAGGCTACCCTTGGGAAATTGCGCGTCCAGAACTTGCGCAAGAGATCGGTTTCTACGGTCACGTTGAAGTGATTAACGAGAACGGTAAAGAAGTTCGCAAATGGGTACCAGGCATGACAGTAAGAGCAATGCCTTGGGATCTTCCAATTGTGGGTTACGAATCAGACACGGTTTACCCGCTACGTCTTTGGGAATGTCAGGCGATTGCACCATTCTCACTAGCAAGCTTTAACAATGGTGATTACTTCGAAGCTCAGCACGCACTGATCGACGCAGGTAACATCACTAAAGTGCTTTACCCGAACGACAACCACGAGAAAGGTAAAACACTGCGTCTAATGCAGCAGTACTTCCACTCAGCAGCGTCTGTACGTGACATCCTACGTCGCCACGAAGCTGCGGGCTACTCGCTAGCGGATCTACCTAAGCAAGAGACTATCCAGCTTAACGATACGCACCCAACGATTGCGATTCCTGAACTAATGCGCATCCTGATGGATGAAAAAGGTTTAGCTTGGGAAGCTGCTTGGGAAATCAGCTCTAAGACATTTGCGTACACCAACCACACGCTACTTCCAGAAGCACTAGAGACATGGCCAGAGTCGCTAATCCAGCACCTGCTACCACGTCACATGGAGATCATTTACGAGATCAACCACCGCTTCCTACAAGACGTACGTGCAATGTGGCCGGGTGATGTCGCGAAGCAACAGAAGCTTTCTATCATCGAAGAAGGTTTCCACCGCATGGTTCGCATGGCAAACCTATGTGTAATCGGCTCTTACGCAGTAAACGGTGTAGCAGCACTTCACTCTGAATTGGTTAAGAAAGACCTATTCCCAGAGTTCCACGAAATGTACCCGACACGTCTACACAACGTAACGAACGGTATTACGCCACGTCGCTGGTTGAAGTTCTGTAACCCAGGTCTGTCTCAGCTTATCACTGAGAAAGTCGGCCCAGAATGGCCAGCGAAACTAGAGCAACTTGAAGGTATTGCGAAGTACGCTACTGACGCGACATTCCAAAAAGAATTCATGGCAGTGAAGAAAGAGAACAAAGAACGCCTAGCAACTTGGGTGAAAGAGAACATGGGTATCGAGCTCGATACTAATGCAATCTTCGATGTTCAAATCAAGCGTCTGCACGAGTACAAACGTCAGCATCTAGACTTGCTACACGTACTGTCTCTGTACCACCGTATTCTTAATGAACCAGGTTTTGAGTGTACGCCACGCGTTGTGTTCTTCGCAGCAAAAGCAGCACCGGGTTACCACCTAGCGAAAGAAATCATCTTCGCAATTAACAAGATTGCAGACAAGGTGAACAACGATCCTCGCATCGGTAACAAGCTGAAAGTGGTATTCATCCCTGACTACCGCGTGAGCATGGCTGAAATCATTATCCCTGCGGCTGACGTTTCTCAACAAATCTCGCTAGCGGGTAAAGAAGCATCAGGTACAGGTAACATGAAGATGGCGCTAAACGGTGCGCTAACTATCGGTACAATGGATGGTGCAAACGTTGAGATTCGTGAGGAAGTAGGCGATGAGAACATCTATATCTTCGGTCTAGATGTTGAAGGTGTGAAAGCGCTGAAAGCTCAAGGTTACAACCCATTTGATTACTACAATGCGGATCACTTACTCAAAGCGTCAATGGACTTGCTATTGGGTGAAGAGTTCACACCAGGCCAACCAGGCTTACTGCGTGCCACATACGACAGCCTGCTAGACGGTGGTGACCCATACTTATGTCTCGCGGATTTCGCCTCTTACGTGAAAGCACACGAAGACATGAGCGAACAATATAAAGATCAAGCTGGCTGGGCGAAGAAGGCCATTCTTAATACCGCCCTTGTTGGCAAGTTCACGTCAGACCGCTCAATCCGCGACTACGTGAACAATATCTGGAAACTTGAAGCGGTGAAACGCTAATAGAACCTAGTTAAGACCAAGGTAGCCAAGCGCTACCTTTGGTCATTTTCCAAAAGAAGTTATTGATAACAATAAAACCCTACATGGAAGGTGTTGGTATTACCTTCGGAGAAAGCGATGAAAGAACAAACAGCATTAAAGAAAGTCGCGGAAATGGCGAGATTGGCTGATAGCTATGTCAGTGCTTGGGGAGATGAGGCGAAAGTGTCTGAGGAGACGCTACGCCGCTTGCTCGCTTCGCTTGGCTACGATACTAGCAGTGATGAAAAACTACTGGCTTCTGCTGAAAAGAAACATAAAAAAGACGTACTAGCCCCTGTTCTTGTTTTACGCGACGGCGAACCAGTCGAAGTGGAACTAAACCTAGGTACGAGTGCTCGTGAGAGTGAATTCAGCTGGCGTTTAGAAACAGAACAAGGAGAGGTACTTGAAGGCTATCTTCAGTCCCAAATTGTTCGTGATGAGCGTGCTGAGGGTGGCCCTCTAGTGTTTGCATTGCCAAAGAACTTGGCTTGGGGTTATCACAAACTGATCATCAGTCGTAAGCGTCGTAAAACACCTTACGAGATGTCATTGATCATTACGCCGAAAGCGTGTTTCAAACAAGACGATCTAAACCAACACAAAAAGCTATGGGGTCCTAGTATCCAGCTTTACACACTGCGTACTCAGCATAACTGGGGCATCGGTGATTTTGGTGACCTAAAACAACTGGTGAGTGATATTGCCTCTCGTGGCGGTGACTTCATTGGCTTGAACCCGATTCACTCGCTGTTCCCTGCGAATCCAGAAGGGGCAAGCCCATACAGCCCGTCTTCTCGTCGCTGGCTGAACATCATGTACATCGACGTAAGCTCTGTACCTGAGTTCGCGCTTAGTGCAGAAGCACAACAGCGAGTGGGTAGCGCAGAGTTCCAACAACGTCTACAAAAAGCGCGAGACTCTCATTGGGTGAATTACACCGAAGTTTCGCAACTAAAAATGAGCGTTCTTCCGCTGCTATTCAGTGAGTTTAAAGCTCGCCATTTAGACAAGAACACCGATCGCGCTCGTGCCTTCTTGGACTTTGTTGAAAAAGGCGGCGACAGCTTGCTACATCAAGCTGCATTCGATGCACTTCATGCTGATTTACATGCAGAAGATGCAAACATGTGGGGCTGGCCAGTATTCCCTGAGAAATACCGCACATTCGACGCAGCTGGTACTCAGAAGTACATTAAGGACAACCAAGATCGTGTTCACTTGTACATGTACCTGCAATGGATCGCAGACGATCAAATCAAAGAAGCGCAAGCGCTAGCCGAAGAAAAAGGCATGGCTGTGGGTTTGTACCGTGACCTTGCGGTTGGTGTTGCAGATTCAGGCAGCGAAACATGGGCTGACGAAGGCGCGCTAGTATTGGATGCAAGCATCGGTGCGCCACCAGATGTACTTGGTCCACTAGGCCAAAACTGGGGTCTGCCTCCGCTTAACCCTCAGGTTTTAGAAGCGACTGGCTACGACGCTTACATCAAATTGCTACGTGCTAACATGAAGCATTGTGGTGCATTGCGTATCGACCACGTACTTGGCCTGCTTCGCCTTTGGTGGATTCCAAAAGGCGAGAAAGCGACAGAAGGCGCATACCTGTACTACCCAGTTGAAGACATGCTAGCAATCCTAGCGTTGGAATCTCACCGTCATCAGTGTTCTGTAATCGGTGAAGACTTGGGTACTGTACCTGATGAAATCGTTGATATCCTTCGTGATGCGGGTGTGCATTCGTACAAAGTCTTCTTCTTCGAAACATCAAAAGACGACGGCGGTTTTATTTCTCCGAAGCACTACGCTGAGCAGTCTATGGCTGCGCTGTGTACGCACGATATGCCAACACTACGCGGTTTCTGGCACTGTGATGACTTGAAGATGGGGCGTGAGATTGGTCTGTACCCTGATGAGCAGCAGTTGGAAGGCCTATTCGCTGACCGCTTGAAGTGCAAACAAGGCATTCTAGACAGTGTTCGCTGGCATGGCTATCTGCCAGAAGGCATTGGTCATGATGCTCAGTACGTGCCAATGGATTCATACCTAAGCGAAGCGCTGCAACTGCACGTAGCCGCGGGTGACTCTGCACTGCTTAGCGTTCAGCTTGAAGACTGGCTAGAAATGGATCAACCTGTCAATATTCCTGGTACGGTGGATGAGTATCCAAACTGGCGTCGTAAATTGTCGATGAACCTAGATGAAATCTTCAGCCGTGAAGATGTGAATCGTATTTCTAAACGCCTTACTGAAGTTCGCGCACAGGCGAGTAAGTAAGATGCCTAGAGTGGCGTAGATGGACGAGCTGATTACCAATTTTGTTAGCTCAGAGGTACGAAAGTTCCGTCTAGGTCACTCATTCCTAAAACACAATCCGTTAGGATGAAGTACCGTTATTATGCCCGCGACAATAGCGGGCATTTTTGTATTTTGACGCCGTTTACGCAACGAACGTGAGAAGCGGAGTCTTTTTGTGAGTTCACAACGTTGGCTGTGGAGAAACCGATGTTTGATTCAGATCTCTGGTCTTGAAAAGGATGTTGGCTCTAGGGAGAAAGATTTGAAAACCACCAAAACCAAGAAAATAAAGAAACAACACGAACGCGCATACGAACTGCTTGCTGAGGCGGCTTACTCAGATCCATTTGCGGCGCTGGGTCCATTCATTGACGACGAAGCTTCGCTGAGAGTTTGGATGCCGGGCGCAAACAAGGTTGAACTGCTTGTTAATGGTGAACCTCGCGTGGCGCTTGAGCGTGATGGCGACAGCGGTTTCATCTTAAAAGAACAACGCGATTTACACCTGACCCACTACCGTTTAGCGGTCGATTGGAATGGTGTTGAACAAATTATTGATGACCCGTACCAGTACCACAATATCTACCAAGAGTACGAGCATCTGCATACGCCAAAAGACATGTATCACTACATGGGCGCGCACTTTGTCACGCTAGAGCGTGGCGGTGAAAACATCTCTGGTGTGCGTTTCCTTGTTTATGCACCACATGCATCTGCTGTTAGCCTTGTGGGTTGCTTCAACCAATGGGATGGCCGTCGTCATCCAATGCAACGCTTAGACTACGGTATCTGGGGCCTATTCATTCCTGGTTTGGAAGAGGGGGTACAATACAAATTTGAGCTCAAAGGGCCAAATGGGGAAGGGTTGCCACACAAACAAGACCCTTGGGGTTTCTACTCTGAGCAATACCCATCGTTCGCATCCATTACCTACGATCACAAGCGTTACCAATGGCAAGATGCGAAATGGCAAAACCGTGCAGTGACACAAAAGCGTGATGAAGCGTTATCGTTTTACGAGCTACATGCTGGATCATGGAAGCGCGACGAGAACGGTGATTTCCTGAACTACCGCGAACTCGCGGAGCAGTTGGTGCCATACCTTGTGGATATGGGCTACACCCACGTTGAGCTGATGCCTGTGTCTGAGCATCCATTCTATGGTTCATGGGGCTATCAACCTGTTGGCTTGTTTGCACCAACTAGCCGTTTTGGCTCACCTGATGATTTCAAATTCTTCGTGGATGCGTGTCACCAAGCTGGTATCGGTGTAGTGCTGGATTGGGTTCCTGCGCATTTCCCATCGGATGATCATGGTTTAGCTAACTTTGATGGTACGCCTCTGTTCCATGATCCAGATCCTCGTCGCGGTTGGCACCAAGATTGGAACTCCTACATTTACGATTTAGGCCGTGAACATGTACGTCGCTTCCTTGTCTCGAATGCGCTGTACTGGTTTGAACAATTCCATATTGATGGCATTCGTGTCGATGCTGTTGCGTCGATGCTCTATCTCGATTATTCACGTAGCCACGATCAGTGGGTCCCGAACGTTGATGGTGGCAACGAAAACTACGACGCAATCGCAACCTTAAAATGGATGAACGAAGAAGTGTACAAGTACTTCCCGAATGCGATGACGATTGCGGAAGAGTCAACGGCGTTTCCGGGTGTGTCTGCGCCAACCTTTATGGGTGGTTTAGGCTTTGGCTTCAAGTGGAATATGGGGTGGATGCACGACAGTCTTTCATACATCAAAGAAGATCCTGTTCACCGCAAATACCACCACAATACCATCACATTTCCGCTAGTTTATGCGCACAGCGAGAACTACGTCTTGTCTCTCTCTCACGACGAGGTGGTGTACGGCAAAGGCTCTATTCACAACAAGATGCCGGGCGATGAATGGCAGCAAACCGCAAACCTAAGAGCATACTACGGTTATATGTATGGTCAACCGGGCAAAAAGCTGAACTTCATGGGCGCGGAAATCGGTCAAACGGCGGAGTGGAACCACGATGATCAGTTGCAATGGTTCTTGCTAGAATACGAGCGTCATCAAGGCGTTCAAAAGCTGATGCGAGATTTGAACCACTTGTACCGAAATGAAGCGGCGATGCACGATCAAGATTGTGTTCCTGCTGGTTTTGAGTGGCGTCTACAAGACGAAGCGGATGCGAGCATCCTAGCGCACGAGCGTATTAGTAAAGAAGGTGAGCGTATTCTGATCATCACCAACTTTACGCCCGTACCACACAAGCGCTTTCGTTTAGGCGTTCCAAATGCAGGTCAATACGAACTGCTACTGAATACAGACGACAGCAAATACGGCGGCAGCGATTTTAAAGTGCTGACCAGTGTGAAAACGGAAAAAGTTGAAAGTGAATCACTGCCTCAATCACTTGAGCTTCGTTTGCCTCCACTTTCAACCGTGTTCTACAAGCTGCACAAATAATTTAGTCTAATCAAATTCTAAGCCCGTTTTACATTGTAAATCGGGCTTTTTTTGACCAAGTTTTCACTAACGATAAACAGACTGCATACTCTATACTTGCATCATATTGTTTTGTTAAATCAGGCTAGGTCGGACTTTGAGAAAGATTAAATCCCTTCTGTTCAATATCTTATTGGTGCTTTTGCTTTTACCAGTGATGCTCGTTGGCATAGTGAAATACATCGATCCACCAATTTGGGGATGGAAGATCAGCCGCATGATTTCTCCTCCTGAAGGATTTCCTGAAGAGAGTCAAAATGAATGGGTGCCTTTGAGTGATATTTCTAAACACATTCAACTGGCCGTGATTGCGACAGAAGATCAAAAGTTCCCGACCCATTACGGAGTGGATTTTGATTCCTTGTTTAAAGTGATCTCAGAGTCTGGCGAGAACGGTCCCTCTCGCGGTGCGAGCACGATTACTCAGCAAACTGCAAAGAACGTGTTTCTGTTTCCTTCACACTCTTATGTGCGCAAAGCGTATGAGCTTTATTTTGCTCTGCTGATGGAAGCAATGTGGAGTAAAAAACGCATTCTTGAAGTGTATTTGAATGTGGTGGAGTTTGGTCCAGGTATTTATGGCGCGGAAGCCGCTGCGCAAAACTACTTTGGTATTCCTGCTAAACAACTTTCAACACGCCAAGCAGCAAGGCTTGCGGTGGTGCTGCCAAATCCGTATCGCATCAAAGTTTACCCTCAGACTTCTTACACCATCAGCCGCGTCAATTGGGCGATGAGACAAATGCGTAACCTTGGTAGCATTCAGCTTTAAACTCCTTTTTACCCTGCTCATAAGTAGAACTACGCCCCCATAAAAGCAAAATGTGAAGCGTCACAAGCTTTAGGGCGTAGCCTTTCAGAATGATGTGCTCAGTTTTTCATCCATTTACTATTAGTGTGAATAAAACTACAACACGAATACTGCGCCTATGCGCAACCAATGGACTGAACGATGAAACTGAATCTGATTACGACGACCTTATTGCTTGCATCGGCAAGTGCCATCGCCGAGCCAAACATCACCATTTCTACCACGACCAACAGCCGTGACTTTCCTTTAAGTGCAGAGCAACCTTTGGTTGTGCCCTTAACCAAAGACGGATACACGCTCAAAATCACGGGTGTTGAAGGCGACTGTGTCGCGCCTGATGGTCAGAAGGTCAAATTCAACAAACCTATCGCGCTGAACTGCGGAAAACCAACAGAACTGCCGTTAAAAATCCGTTTTACTGGCGATTACTCTTTTGCTTTTGATGCGGAAGCCAAAACTCTACGCTTCAAGCGTGAACCTAAGAAAGCTGCCAAGACAGAATTCAAACGCCCAATCCCACAAGTGCAATGTGAGGTTTACCAAGGCGGCGAAGTCACCATCGCGCTGGGTGACAGTTTCCCTGATGGCACCAAGTTGCGTGATGCCTATTCTGGTCAAATGGTCGAAGTAAAAGATCAGCAAGTATCGCTGACACCAAGCAAAGATTCCGGCGGTTTGGTGCTACTAGAGCCAGTGAAGAAAACCAAAGAAGCAGTACCGTTTGATTACCGTAATGCCAATATTTACTTCGTGATGGTCGACCGTTTCAACAATGCCGATACCAGCAATGATAACAGCTATGGTCGCAAGAAAGACGGTAAAGAAGAGGTTGGTACCTTTCACGGTGGTGACCTAAAAGGTGTGATCGAAAAGCTAGATTACATAAAGAGCCTAGGTACCGATGCGATTTGGTTGTCGCCAATCGTTGAGCAAGTACACGGTTTTGTGGGCGGCGGCGATAGCGGCTCATTCCCATTTTACGCTTACCACGGTTACTGGACGCGTGACTTTACCAAGATTGATGAGAACTTCGGTAACGAAGCTGATCTTAAAAAGCTGGTGGAAGAGGCACATAAACGTGGCCTTAAAGTCTTGATGGACGCAGTAATCAACCACACTGGTTACTCAACGTTAGCCGATTTGCAATTTGACGGTATTGAGGTGTTAAAACCAAACGCTGACCTACCTAAGAAATGGGGGGATTGGAAACCAAAAGCGGGCGAAAACTGGCATAGCTACCACCAGAATATTGATTACCAGAGTCCAAACTGGGCGAAATGGTGGGGCGGTGACTGGGTAAGAACAGGTCTACCGGGATACCCAGTTCCGGGCAGCAGTGATATCACCATGTCATTGGCGGGTTTGCCAGACTTTATCACTGAATCAGACAAAGCCGTGAAGCCAGCTCAATGGCTATTGGATAACCCTGGCACTCGCGTTGAGGAGCGTGACAATTACACCGTCTCGGACTACCTAATTGAGTGGCAAACTGATTGGGTGAAACGCTTTGGCATTGATGGTTACCGTGTCGATACGGTGAAGCACGTTGAAGGCGATGTGTGGAAACGCTTGAAAGAAGAGGCATCAAGCAGCCTTGAGCAGTGGCGTAAAGAGAACGGTAAGTCAGGTCAGCCATTCTGGATGATGGGTGAAGTATGGGGACATACCGCTTATCGCAGCCCTTACTTTGATGATGGCTTTGATGCGTTGATTAACTTCGACATGCAGAAGAAATTAGATAAAGGCGCGGCGTGTTTCAGCCAAATGGCAGACACTTACCAAAGCTATGCGGACACTATCGCCAATGAGAAAGACTTTAACCCTGTGAGCTACATGTCTTCTCACGATACCGAGCTGTTCTTCTCTCGCTTCAAAGATTACGGTATGCAGCGTAACGCCGCGAATGCACTGCTTCTGAGTCCTGGTGCTGTTCAGGTTTATTATGGTGATGAAGTTGGTCGTAACATTGGTCCTTACGCGGACGATTTCCACCAAGGCACTCGTTCTGACATGGTATGGAAGCTATCTGATGAGAAGCAAGCGCTGCTCAAACACTGGCAAACTCTTGGTCAGTTCCGTAAAGCGCACCCAGCGATTGGTGCGGGTCAGCATCAAGTAATTGAACAAGAAGGCGCGTACGTGTTCTCTCGCTCGCTTGGCAATGACAAAGTCGTTGTGGCGTTTGTGGGTCGCGACAAGTAGTTAGAACTTCGTTTTAAGCCTAGATAGAAAAAGCCCTTCCTTGAGTTATCAGGGAAGGGCTTTGTTGTATTAGTTCGCCAGTTCTTGGTCGATGACTTTTTCTAGCTCGTCAAACGGCACATAGCCAGGAATGACTTGATCATTAATGATCAACGCGGGCGTGCCGCGTAAACCAAGTTGCGTGAAATACTGATAGTTTTTATCAAGCAACGCCTTGGTCTCTTTGTCGTCGACAAGCTGTGCTTCTGTCCCCGTTTTTTTCGCGATTTGATTTAAGGAACGTGCGTCATGTGCGCCCGGTTTTTTCACCAATAACTCATGCACTTGTTCGTACTTATCTCGCTGGTTTTGCCAAACATTTAATGCGTAACTTGCCGAGTTGTAGCCGTTTTTCTCGTATTGTTCTTTAAAAGAGACATTGAGGTTAAGCACTTTTACCTGCGGATATTCCTTACCAACTTTGACCAGCTCTCCTTCTAAACGTTTACAAAAAGGGCAGCTGTAGTCTGTTACGTTAATAATGGTTAACTCAGGGTTTTCAGCACCAAAAGAGGAATGTTTGCCATCACTTAGATATTGACGAACCTCCTTCAAGGTGTCGCCAAATGACTGTTGATACGCAATGTACTCTTGAAGGTTTTGGTGCAATGAATCAAGAATTTGAGGGTTTTCTTTTAGTATCTGAGTAACTTCCTCTAGCTTTTGTTCTGCGGTCTTTTCTGATGCGAAAGATACGGCAGGTACGATAGCCATCGTTAACGCCAAAAGTGTACGAGTGAATGTCATAATATTTCCTAAAACTTTTAAATTTCGTTGTTTGTTATGTGAAGTGAATAAAATATGTACAAAAGTCAGGCAGAAAGGTCTCTCGCCTTGCTGGCTTTATTCTCTAAACACGCAAAGTTTTAGGTGAACCCGATACTTTTCCGGTATCGGTTCTGTGTATTCCAGATAGCGAATTGCTGTGGTTGTCATCGGCAGCGCCACAATCAAAGCAAACAGAAAAAATGGAATAAGAATATGATCAAACTGATGTTGGTACGCTTGAACTAGCTTTTCTGAAAGGTCGCAAGATGGTGATAAATTCACACTCTCATCTTGCTGACTCTGTATTTGGTGAGCCTTCGGGCAGCTTTTCGAGAAACCAGAATTTTGGCTTAAGCATATCATCACCACCCAAAGCACGAGGGCGAGTGTCCATTTGGCTATTTTATATTGTGAGCGTAACAATGGGTCGTATAGTCCTGTTAATTCTGGTTTATGCCGTTTACATATGACCGGACTATCCTAACCTAAATTTCGTGGCTGAATGTTACTTTCGAGTTAATCGATATTGCCTCAATGCCAAAGTATGAAGTACGTCATGAATGTTGTAGAAAGCAATATTCGTCAGAATCATTTGTTGAGTTGATGAAGAAGTCGTGAGCTATCGATATAGATTAAAATACCTAATTGTTAGAACAAACTTTTATTATCTTTCAATTGTGATTGGAATCATAAAACAATACTTCATAACTGAGTCGCGATAATGTTCGGCAGGCGGATTGATTTTGATCATCTCTCTAGCACATTATTCAGGTGAACATATGTGTTAAGTTCCACATGTGTAGGTAATGTTATGAAAATTCCTGTTCAAACTGAGCGTAAAGTTACACTGGGGTGCTACGTTGCTCTGGCGTTTGCGGTCGTGTTCTTTTCTGGCCTGATGCAATCTAGCGAATGGTACGGTGTATTCGATTTTACAACGCTCAATGGCTCTTTCGGCAAGGTGGCGTATGGTGTCACCGAAACGGCTGACGGTGTGCAAGTTGCAACAACGTCGCTTCGCGGTACTGGTGGTAGCGGTGCTCGCGACGGTTTCATTTTCGCACTTACTTTGATTCCAACTGTTATGTTCGCCTTAGGTATGATCAACGTACTTGAGCACTACGGTGCACTTGAAGCAGCTCGTAAGCTTCTTACTCCTCTTCTACGTCCTCTAATGGGCATCCCTGGTAACTCTGGTCTGGCTTTAATTGCTTCTCTACAAAGTACCGACGCGGGCGCGGCGATGACGCGTCAGCTAAAAGATGAAGGTCACCTAACTAAGCGTGAAACGGACGTATTTACCATGTTCCAGTTTACTGCAGGTGCGACCATCGTGAACTTCTTCTCATCAGGTGCTGTGCTGTTCACATTGACGATGGCTGACGGCTCTCTAGCGGTCACGTCTTCTATTGGTTTAGCGGTTGTGGTGATGTTCGCATTCAAGATCATCGGTGCAAACCTGTTCCGTATTTACCTGAACATGACGGAAGGTAAAGAAGACAAACAAGACCAAAACAAATCAGAGAACCTAAAAGAGGAGACGGCATAATGGGTGACGTTAAAGCGAAAAAACCAATGGTGACGGATATCTTCGTCGAAGGTGCTAAGAAAGGTTGGGTAATTGCGACTACCTCTACGGTTCCTAACGTATTGATGGCGTTCGTTATCATCAAAGCGCTGCAAATCACTGGCGCGCTGGATCTGATGGGCACGGTGTTTTCTCCAATCATGGCGGTGTTTGGCCTTCCTGGTGAAGCGGCTGCTGTTCTTATCGGCGCTTGGATGTCGATGGGCGGCGCAGTGGGTGTGGTTATCACGCTGTTTGACCAAGGCATCCTAAACGGTACGCACATTGCGATTCTTGCACCTGCTATCTACCTAATGGGCTCTCAAGTTCAGTACATGGGTCGTATCATGGGCCCAATTGGTACTGAAGGTCGTTACATCCCAGTTATGATTGCGATCTCAGTATTGAACGCGTTTGGCGCAATGCTGGTGATGAATCTGTTTGTCTAGGAGTGAATCATGCAATTCTCTCTAAATGAATATCTAGAAGAGCTACGTCCGCTAATCAATGTGGATTGTGGTACTTACACTACTGATGGTATCGAGTTTATCGCTTCTCAATTTGAAGAGAAGTACCAAGCGATGTCAGGTTGGAGCGTAAAACGCATCGACTGTGGCAGAGCGGGCATCGGTCTTGAAGTTCGAAATAAGCCGGAAGCTGAGCAAATCGACGTGATGCTGATTGGTCATATGGATACCGTGTTCCCTGTGGGTACTGCTGAGCTTCGTCCAATGTCTCAAGATGTAGAGAAAGCCTACGGTCCGGGCGTCTCGGACATGAAATCTGGCTTGCTGAACATCGTATACGCGATGCGCAATCTAGACCAAGCGGTGTTGGATAAACTGTCGATTTGTATCTGCATGAACCCAGACGAAGAAACTGGATCGTTAGATTCGGTCGACTGGATTCAATCTGTTGCAAAAAACGCGAAAAACGTATTGGTGGCAGAAGCAGCACGCGCAGACGGAGGTTTAGTCAAAGCGCGCAAAGGCATGGCGCGTTACAAAATCACGTTTAATGGCATTGCAGCCCACGCTGGCAACGAGCCAGAAAATGGCCGCAGTGCAATTACCGAGATGGCGAACTGGATTCTCGCAATCAATGCCATGACGAACTTCGAATCTGGCACCACATTAAACGTGGGTATTGTGTCTGGCGGTAACGGCGCAAACATCGTCCCTGAGCACGCTGAAGCGATCGTGGATGTGCGTTTCTGGAGTAATGAAGAATACGATGATGTCGATAGCAAGCTAAACGGCATGCTGGAAACACCATTCGTTGATGGCGTTAGCATCGAGTTGGTTCGTGAAGCTTACAAACCCTCTATGGTGCCAAGCACGCAAACTGAAAGCTTGATGGCATTAGTTGAAGAAGCAGCAAGTGAACTGTCTATTGACATCAACTGGAAAGAAGTGGGTGGCGGCTCTGATGCAAACAATACGGCAATTCTTGGCGTTCCAACTTTGGATGGTCTAGGACCTATCGGTGCAGGTTTCCACAGTGACCAAGAGTACTTGTTGCTTGAGTCTATCGAACCACGTATCAAAATGCTGATGCGTGTATTGGAGAAGATTGCTCAATAGGGCATTCTGCTTTTAAAGCTTGGTTCCCAAAGCTTTTGGCTTCAACCTTTTGGTTTGCAAAACTTTTTGTTTCCAAGGCAATAATCCCCGGACTTCGGTTTGGGGATTTTTCTATCTGTGTTTCACTTTACTATCATTTCTTGTTATTAATCTTGCGTTCAGGTTCGATTTATTAATATGTTGGACATAGTCATAAATTTCGGAGGCAACGATGACCACAACAATGTCTGTAAAATCGGCGCCGAAAGACGCCAAAGATCAAACGATGCAAGCGCCAGATGAGAAAACATTCTGGCGAAAAATGAAAGGGTCGGTTAAGAAAGCGGGTGAAGAAATTGCCGTAATGGGCATTAAATCATGGCTCGCGATGACAGATTCCAACACCGCCGTTCGCCACAAGGCTATACTAGGTGGCGCGCTGGCTTACTTCGTCCTACCAACAGATATGGTGCCAGACGTACTAGCTGGCGTCGGTTTTACCGATGATATGGCGGCACTTACCTTAGCCGCGAACTCAGTCGGTAATGCCATCACTAAAGAACACGAAGCACAAGCCAGAGAAAAACTGAATTCGATGTCTGATTAAGTTGAAAGTTTATTTTACAGCACTAATAGCCATTTGTGCTGCTCGATAAAGTTTTCCAAATACCATAAGAAAAACGTTTCTAATAAACTTTGCAGACATATCTTCAATTGCTGTTACTGGTTTTCCAATAAACACCAGCATATGGCCTAACAGCCCTTTGACTTGTGATTCTCTTACTTTAGAAGCTTTAGCTACTTTTTCTATATTTCTGGCGAGTATATCATAAAATGTCATTCCAGTAGATACTGTGGCTTGGGCTGCTATGCTATTGCTGCAAACAAGCCAGTATCTTTTAATAAGGTTATTAATGCTGCTTGAATTCTTTCTGACCAATATTCTGTAAATGATGCTTGGTTTCTGTGCTCAAACTTAAATCTAGTAGGTGTATACAAGTACTTGTTAGATCTGACTTTTATTGCTCCCCACGTTTCGGAGTTAGCATTATCTAAATACCCTAAGCTTGTTTCGCTAGACATACTATGAGCATTTAAATTAAAGCCAGTACTAGCGTCTAAGCGGTACTCATCGCCATTATGTGGAGCATGAATAAATGGCCAGACAGGTACTTTAGGCACAGGATCTGCGCCGTGAGTACAGCGGTATACTTTGTCGTTGCTTTTACTAGATTTACGGGAATATTGTTCTAAACCAACTCTAGGTGCGCCAAAAGTATATAAATTCACTCTTAATGAATATTCTTCTCTCAGCCAATCAGAACATAATGAAGCCAGAGCTCCTCCTAAGCTATGCCCAACACAATGAATACGGTTAGGTAAATTTTGGCATTGCTGTAAATATTGTTTTATGCTTGGTTTGATACTTGAAAATGAATTAATAAATCCAGCATGAGCGATAGAGCCATTTGGAGAGCCTTTAAGGCCGACATTTAGGTTGGTTACCCAATCATTGGCGTTTTGCGTCCCTCTAATGGAAATTACTAAATCTCCCTTATATTTTCCTTTCCCAATACCAATTACCGCAAATGCTTCAGATGTTCTCATTACACCAGGTACCACTTTTCTAAACAATGGTATACGATCTAATCCTGTGATGCCTCCAGTTCGGCCACTAAAAACATCTTGCTGCGAAAATGCAAAGTGTTTTTCAAAACCTCCTTGTCCCCTAAACGCTAGTCTCCCTTGTCCCTGGTATACTCCATACGGTATGTTCGCGATCTCTGATGCAAGTTTTGGTGTTAAAGACGGCATTATGTATCCTCCGTAAACTCTGTTTTATATAAAAATCCATTTAAATTGCAGTTGCTAATAACCATTAGATCTCGAGCACTTTCTAGATTGATATTTTTGAAAAAATATCGGAATTCTTTATTTTTAAGCTCACAGTAAAGGTTATTTAAGTTATCTTTTATAAATATAGGCGGTGAAACGTAGCTTAACTGAGACTCCCAAATGTACTTCTTTTCTTCATTTATATAGGTATATATTCCGATATATGAATATGTTTGATTCAAAGCTGATTCTTTAAACCTTTGAGAATGTATGACTGGCTTAAAGTGAAATTCACCTAACTCATTAGTAATTGAACTCCTTTTGTAAGCATTTTTTAAAAAATTAGCTTCTAAGTAAACGGTTAAATTTTTTAGAGGTCTTTGGTCAAGAACTAAAGTACCTTTTATCTCTGGGCTTAATGTATATTTAAATTTCTTAAAAAAATCGAACATACTTTCGTTGAAACCTAATGCAAGTATTGGAAATGAGAATATGAATAAAAAAAGACTATTTTTAAACATGAAATTATGATGTATGTATCTTAGTACCAACTTAATTATCAGACTACTATCTATCGCGATTTGGTTTTGAACTTTAATTTGATAATGGAATTTGTATCTCTATATGATGAAAATGTCCCTTATATCATTTTCAAAGTGATAAACATAGGCGAGTTATCTTAACCCTGTAGATGAACTAATATAGAATCTAACTACTTACCGATTAGTAATTGAAACAACCTCGGGGGACGAGAGTTTTATCTAAACCTTTTTGATTTCGGGTTAATTGGAAACAAAAAACCACCTTAGAGTAAGGTGGTTTTTGCTTAGACAGGATAATTTAACTTGGAAGGGTTTATGCTTCCGTGCGCTTCAGGTGCACTTCTTCTTCGGCAACGCCTGCCATTGGGTCGTTGAAGCGAGCTTGATCCAATGCGCCTTCTGATTTCGCAACGATGACGGTTACTGCACTGTCACCAGTGATATTTACCGCGGTACGAATCATATCAAGAAGACGGTCAACACCCATGATGAGCGCGATACCTTCAAGCGGCAGACCAACTTGGTTCAATACCATAGCAAGCATGACAAGACCCACACCAGGAACACCTGCGGTACCGATAGACGCCAGAGTTGCCGTCATGATAACCATTAGGTAATCGCCCATAGTTAAATCAATATTGAAAGCTTGAGCAATAAACGCAGTTGCTACGCCTTGCATGATCGCCGTACCGTCCATGTTCACGGTTGCACCAAGTGGTACTGTGAACGATGATACACGGTTCTCAACACCCATGCGGTGCTTTGCTGTTTCCATTGTCACTGGAATCGTCGCGTTCGATGATGCTGTAGAAAAAGCAAACATGATCGCGTCTTCCATCTTGCGTAGGAACGTAATTGGGTTTAGACCTGTGAAACCTTTTAACATTAAGCTGTAAGTAACTAGACCGTGTAGGACAAGCGTACCAGCCAGTACTAAGAAGTACTCTGCCAGATTGACGATCGCGCCCAGACCAAGACCAGTAAATAGCTTCGCCATTAAGAAGAACACCCCATAAGGCGCCAAGTTCATCAAAATCGCGACCAGTTTCATGATCACTTCATTCAGATCAGAGAAGAATGCTGCGATGCGTTCGCCTGGTTTACCCGCTGCACTGATCGCGATACCGAATAGCACGGCGAACACGATAACTTGCAGAGTTTTACCTTCTGCCATTGCGCTGATTGGGTTGGTCGGGAACATATCGATGATCACCTGACCTAAAGATGGCGCTTCGGCTGATTTGAATGAACTTGCTGCCGTTAGATCTGCCCCTGCCCCTGGCTGGAATAGAGTACCCATAGTTAGAGCAAGCGTAATCGCGATAGCCGTTGTCGTAACGTAGAAAGCGAGGGTTTTACCGCCCATGCGACCCAGTGTAGAGAGGTCTTTGAGAGAGCTAGTACCACAAACTAACGAAACAAATACTAGCGGTACAACAAGCATTTTTAAGCTGGCAACGAAGATCTGTCCACCAACTTCGAATAATCCATTAACAATGTATGCGTCGACAAATCCGTTGTCGGCAAAAAGTGTGCGAATTGCAAATCCTGTCAAGATACCCGCAACCATACCTAAAATTACGCGGCTGGTAAGCGACATCGGTTTCTTGGTATTCATGAGAACACTCCTTATAGTTATGCACCTTGAGTTCACTTCAAAGCGGCGAGCAGATTAGCAGCGGAGTGAGAAAATACGAAAGAATAATCCTCTAAATGGTTAATAGATGTGAACTTTATCACTAATGAAAATGGGATTTTAACCAAATATTAACGAATTGGCCGGATGAAAAGTTTGTATTTTAACACTTTTATCGAATATACAACCGATAACAAAGAGGATTTACAATAAATTTTAATAAGAGATAGAGTGCATACTCTCTTTGAGTGGATGCATTTCTGCATAACTATTTAAGTTGTATTCAGACTAGCGGTCGCTTCTTTAGCGATACTTTAGTATTGAGTGTTCATCAGAGCCAACGAACCTTTTATGCTTTCATATTTGTCAACTCAATAATGGTTGGCAAGTGTAGTTAGTTGGAGGTGATCCCAGCTCCAATAACTTTGACTGGTATTTTTAATCCCTCCAACCCAATAGCATTGTTTCGCTCGTATTAAACCCTCCAAACACTGCTTGCCAGCCTCAGTGATACGGACGCTTTGTTCCCACCAGTGCCTTTCACGTGACTCAATCGTGATCAAAGGTGTTTGACACTGTGCTAGAGGGAGGAGTAACGCGTAAAACATCACGTCTCCTAGGTAAGGAAGAGGTTCTAGTTGTTGATATTGCTCAAACCAATCTTTGATGGGAATTGAACGATTTTGCGAGCTCAAGACCTTTAGCGCGAGGTGTTGTGTCAAGCTCAATCCAGTTTGTGAATTAGGTAACTCTTGCAAATGGCGTTTAAGCACGTTGAATATATTGGGCAAGCAATCCAGGTTATGTTGCTGAATCAAATTAACTATGGAAATAGGTGTCGGTGATGTAATAGCGTGCCAACACCGTTTAGCCTGACTGAATAATTTTGCTGTCACAGGTTTACGGTATCGCCAACAAGAACGAATAGCTTCTTCAGGCAACTGCCCAAAGCCGATGAATCGTTCAGTGCCCGGGAACTGGTTCAACTCAATGACCTCTATCACTTTATTCTCTACATTCTCTAACTGTGTTAGAGCACGAATTAGCATCAATTGATCATAACTGTCATGTTCGACCCAAAAGACGATTCGTTCAAATACATCACTTTGCAACAGATCGAGGTTTGATTGTTCCAATGTGACTATATCTTGAACCGAGTCTTCACGCTTCATCACAGGCAGCAGAGTCTCTACGACATATTGGGCACGAATGGCAAGGAAGTTCTGCGGTGTTGCTGGTATGGGGCCAATACAAAGCGGATCGATCAGGGCTAAAAATGTCCCTTCAAATCCGCTGGCTTTAAGTTGTTGTTGAATGTCGTGGCCACAACGAACGTGTAGCGTTTTTACTTTTGCATCTAGGGGCGGTTTTTGTTCTTTGATGGCTAGTTTGTGCGCTTCTAGCTCTTCGACATGAGCTTTTAGTTTACTCCAACTGGATAAGCCCAGTTCTCTTGCGAGTGCATGTTGAACGTCAGCCAATTGAATTGTATTGGGAGCCAAAGATTCTGGTTTGGAGTGAAATCGCTTAACTAACTCCAACGTGGCGTCATCGTATAGGCGGATAGCTTTGAGCCTTTTTTTAGCAATGGATTTTTGCTGATTGATATTGATCGAGAAGCTATTTGTAGAGTTCATATTTCACCTTTCTTATTTCTTCCACACTCGCCTAAATAGAAGCTAAAAAGAAGGTAAAAACAGATTGTGCCTGCTAAACCAAGCAGGTGAGGATATTGCCGTGAACCGAGTTCTTTCCGCGAGTGTTGGGGGCTTTAGGCATGAGCAGAGTGATAGTAGGTGGTCGCTATCCTTCGTGCAACCTTTTGTGAGAGTGTAGCGTCACAAAATGGCCGTTTCTCTATGTTTAGGGAGAATCAATAGGCGATAACACTAGCGATTCAACTCAATACCACTGTTGCTAGACTCGAGTTTCTACACTTTTGAGTAAAATACGATAAAGCGCTTGAGTCGCAGGACCACTTTTGGCTCCTTTGGGCAAAGTGAGGTGTAGCGCAACTTGATATTGATGGGAGTGTTCGAGCTCCAATACTTTAATTTTATCGCTCTTTCGGGCTGAGACTAAGTGCGCTGGTAGCCGACAAAACCCAACGCCTTGCTCTACGGCGTGAAAAGCGTGGTCGAAGTTATCGACGGTAATACGCTGACGTGCGCGTAACCAACCCACATCTCTTTTCGTTTTGTCTGAATCACCTAAGTCACGGATGACAATTTGGCTGGTGGTTGCAAAATCGTCGATGGAAACATGCGGCTTTTTAGCGAGTGGATGGTGTGCTGCGATTACAGGCAGCATGGTTGTTACGCCAAATGCTTCGGCAGGGTAGTTGGTTATCGGTAAGTTGATGATTGCGATGTCAGCGAGATCATTTACGACCATTTCGGTTGTTTTGCTCAGTGACGTTTCAACCACTTGAACGGAGGTTGTGTTGTTGTCCTCCAAAAATTGACTGAGTGGTGCATAAAGCCAACAAGGGTCACAAAGATGATCTACTGCGACCGTGATTTGAGATTCCACCCCACTTTTTAACTGCTCGCTGATGACTTCTAGTTCCCGCGCTTGTTCAAGCATGGATTGTGCACGACGCAGTATGGTTTTGCCGTGCTCTGTCAAACCCGCTTTGCGCCCTCGTACTTCGATAAGTTGAATACCAAGTTGGTCTTCTAACTTCCTCACCGAGTAGATCAATGTGGTATGGCTCTTGTTGAGCAGTAAAGCTGCGGATTGAATGCTGCCTTCTTGATTAATCGCTTGTAGCGTTTGCCATTGTTCTAAGGTCGTTTTTAGTCTCATGAGTCAATTTTTAGACAGTTAATGGCGAAATTATGAACTTTTCTGTCAGTTTTATAAAGGTAATAATCTTGTCATCGAAAACGAGTCAATAAGAAGAGGAGACTCAAGATGGCGAAATTATTGCAAGTTGATTTTGAATTTCATGGTCCGTTTGGTGACGAGATGTCGAATGCTCTGGTCGACTTAGCTAAGTCGATTAACCAAGAGCCGGGCATGATTTGGAAAATCTGGACGGAAAGCGAAAAAGACAAACTCGGTGGTGGTATCTATCTTTTTGAAGATGAAGCCACGGCGCAAGCTTATCTCGAAATGCATGCCGCACGCTTACGAAAAATGGGCGTAGTCGAAGTACGAGGTCAAATTTTCGATATCAATGTGCCGTTAACGACGCTCAATCAAGGGCCTATTAGAGGATAAGGAGATGATGACCAACCGCACTTTTCTAACCGTTCATGGTGTCGTATATACGGTATTCGCTTTTGCGTTGTTTTTTGTACCAACCATAATGTGGCCGATGTATGGAGTACAAATTAACGACCAGTACGCGCTGTTTTTATCGCAGCATACTTCGATCTTTTTAGGTGGAATCGCAGCGGTGAGTTTGATGTTACGTAATGTGGAATCAGGGCATACTGCGAAACAGCTGTTTAAAGCATTATTGATTACTAATGGCTTAGGGGCAGTGATTACTACCTATGCCGGCATTATCGGAGTATTTGTCGGTTTTGGTTGGAGTGACCCAATATTCTTTGTCTTGCTTAGTTTGATTACGTACAAGCAATTAAGAGTGCAATAGAAAAAGCCCTGCTGTTTCTAGCAGGGCTTTGTCATATTTGGTTTAATTAGCGATCTAAATTCAAGTTATGATTCGCTTTTGTACGCGTAGTTATAGTAGCCGTATCCATAGCCGTATGAGTTAGATGCTTTTTTCTCAACTGCATTGAGAATCACCCCTTTAACTTCAACGCCTGATTGCTCGAAGCGACCTTGCGCGACTTCAATCTCCTTCAAAGTCGTTTGATCAAAACGAGCGACCATCAGAGTTGTTCCTGCAAGCGCGCCAACAATGCTTGGGTCGGTAACTGCGAGTACAGGCGGCGTATCGATGATGACTAGATCGTATTGTGCAGACATCTCGTCAACAAAGCTCTTGAAGCGAGGGTGCATAAGAAGTTCTGACGGATTTGGTGGTACTTGGCCGCGAGTAACCACATCCAAGTTTTCAACTTGACTTGGCTTGATTGCGGTTGCTCGATCAATTTTTCCACTTAGTAAGTCAGATAACCCTTGCTCTGCTGTGAGGCCAAAACATTGCTGTAAATAACCTTTTCGCATGTCAGCATCCACCAAAAGGACTTTTTGACCCGTTTTAGCCGCAACTGCAGCAAAGTTAGTTGATACGAACGTCTTACCTATGGAAGGCGCTGGGCCTGAAATCATTAAGACATTGTTTTTGGCTTCCAACATTGCGAAGTGTAAGCTGGTTCGAAGTCCACGTAGTGCTTCAATTGATAGATCTGCTGGATTGGCATTTGCTAAAAGAAGTAAGTCTTTGTTGTTTTTACGTTTTAGCTTGTTCGCAACTTCCAATTGTTGTGCTGATTTTGGAACACTTGCATATACAGATATTCCAGTTTGCTCAATTTCATCAGGAGAAGTCACTCCACGATGAAACGCGGTTTTTACCAGAACAAATGCGACAGCTACCATGCCTCCTAGAAGAGTAGCCAAAACTACAATCAAAGGTTTTTTCGGTTTAATAGGAATTGCGTAAGATTGTGCGTTGTCAATAATACGCACATTACCTACGGTGCCAGCTTTTATGATATTTAGCTCTTGAACTTTATTCAAAAGTTGGATGTAGATTTGCTGGTTTACTTCGACATCACGAGTCATACGCAAGACTTCGCGCTGTGTTTTTGGCAGTTTTTGAACTTGTTTGTTAAGACGCTCTTTCTCTTGTAGTAATGTCTGACGTTTGTCTAACAGCGATTTATAAGCTGGGTGGTCTTGGGTGAATTTTTGACTGATTTCACTTTCTTTAAATGTTAGCTCATTAAGTTGGGCTTCAAGTGCCACCATCACTTTTAGAGTAGATTGTGCTTCGAGATTTAAATCGATAGATTCGTTTTCTTGTCTAAAACTGTTCAATGTATCTTCTGAAATAGTTAGCTTGTCCTTAATCTCGGGTAAATGACCTTTAAGGAAGTTGAGGCTCTGCTCAGCTTCAGCTGAGTTTCTTCTAACATTCTGCAAAAAATAGTTTTGAACAACATCATTTAAAACGAGCTGATTGTGGTCTGGGTATTCACCTTCAATACTTAGAGATACAATACCTGTTTGGCTACCTCTCTCTGAAATAGAAAGTTGTGAGGCTAACTTGTTGATAGCATCTAACTTGCTTATTTTACTTATTGTAAAAGTATCTTCATTTTGAGCATTGAGCTGGTTCACTTTTACACGATAGCCATTCATCTCAATTAGTTGACCAACTGAACCAGAAAGTACCATTTGGTCTTCAAGCATCAAGCTGAATTGACCTTTCTCGATGTCTGTAGCAATCAGTTGATGAGATAATCCTTTAGCCGTTCGAGGTACTTCAAACGTGGTCAAAGAAATGTAGTTTTGAGTACCGTTGATTCGTGCTAGACCTTTACCAACAAAAGGTAAGTAATCAGGAGTGGCAATGGTTGTTAAGTTAAACTTATCAACGGTATCGCCAAGAATCATTCTCGATTTAATTATTTCAATCTCTGTAGTTGCAGATGATTCGGCAGAAAAGAGTTCTCCCATGTCACCGACCATCGCCGAAATACCACCTGAACTTTTCTTTTCGATTTGTATTAACGCGTCGGCTTTGTAAATCGGAGTTGATAGCAACGCGACCGCGATACCTAATGTTGCAAAAAAGAGTGTAATACTGATGATAAACCATTTCGCGTCTATCAATATGCCGAAGAGCTTGCCTAGGTCGATCTCATCATCAGCAAGAGCAGATGGTTGTATTGTTTGGTTAGCCATTATTTTTTATTTCGCCAAGTGATCTGAATTTATATTTTTTTTGCCCATGCATGAGCAGCATTTTCAATCAGAGATAATGCATGCTCAAAGGCTTCTCTACTCTGTCTGTATGGATCTGGAATATCCACGGAACCTATCCAGTGACCAAATAACATTGTTTTACCTCTAGCCTCTGGTACCAGCTCCGTCAAAGCATCGATATGACCTTGTTCCATCACCAATATTAGGTCTTGTTTTGCGCACAACTTAGCGGTTAGCTGCTGCGCTTTGTGGTCTAGCAGGTAGATACCACGTTCTGACGCGACAAGTCTGGCGGTTTCATCTGCTGGCTTTCCGGTTAGGCGACTTTTTTCTACGGCAATACCCGCCGAAGAAATCTGTTTATCTGGGAGTAGTTGCTGTAGTAACCGCTCTCCTGTGGGAGAGCGACAAATATTACCTACACACACGACAAGAATGTTCGAAAACATGTTTTGCTCCTTATAGACAACGTTTGAATGACTTGTTTATGTTCAAACAAGCCCTTCAGAATGCTTTTTCTATGGCCAAGTCCTGACTCGAAGGACGCCTTCTGTAAGTTCATTGAAGCCTGAGATGGTAGGTACTAGTTGTGCAATAACGCGATTCCAACGACTGATAGGCGCCGCAGTGACATAAACGATGTCATACGGTTTCAGAGCAAATTCAGTACCAATAACGAGCGCTGCCGCATCGGAGACATCAAGTTGATATATGTCGCCCAGTGAACCTGCGTCTTGTGACCTCCTAATTACGAATACACCTGTCGCATCCGCTGATATCTGATTAATACCGCCAACGTTGCTCAGAGCTTCCGTAAGGCTCATGCCAGCGCGATCTATTTTCAGTAGTTTAGGATCGTTAACTTCACCCATAACGAAAACCTTTTGTGAATCATTTCTTGGCACATGGATGATATCACCTGGTTGAAGTAGCCTATTTTCAGTGAGGTCGCCTTCTTGCATCAGCGCATAAAGAGATATGTTTTCAACTATGCCGTTTCTTGTCAGTGTTACATTTTTCCAGTCGGCGTTTTCGGCTAATCCACCTGCACGGTTAATTGCATCTAACAAGGTGAGTGGGATGTTGGTGATTGGTTGTTGTCCAGGATTACTTACTTCACCAGTAATGTAGGATTTTTTCGAACGAAAAGCTGCTACGCTGACATCCACTTGAGGACTTTCTATGTACTTTGCTAATCGGCGAGAAATATCAGCACGAATTTGACGAACGTTTTTACCCGCAACTTCAACAATACCTATATATGGATAGAAGATAGTGCCATCAGCATGTACCCAGTTCCCCGCTTCAGCAGAGCTGCGATAAGAACCAGCAGGAATAGTTAGTTCTGGGTGATCCCAAATAGTAATGTTTAGTATATCTCCAGGGCCAACCTCATACTCATAAGAGCTAAGTTGGCGATCTAGTTCAGGGTTGGATTTGGCTTCTATCCCCAAAATTTTAAGTTGAGATACTTTATCAAGTGTAAGTGGAAAAACATTGAAATCAGAAGTGCGACTAACATTGCTGTCTTCGACGAAGTTTTTTCCATCTGTGGAAAGGTGACTACCGGGTACAGTACATCCAGAAAGAAGTACTGAGGAAAGCACTAAACTAGCTAGCTTTTTATGTTTGAAATTCATGTTTTTTCATTCATCTGACGTAAAGAGCGAGTTGCTGGTAGCAACATTCTTTTCCAGAAAAGACTTCACAACATAACCTTATAAGCACCACCTTCTTCTATTTATAAAGTGCTCAATAAGGGATTGATTGCATCTGGAGGCATGAACTCTAATGAATTTCAATGGTTAGAGCAATAGACAGTAATGCAGCAAGTGTCCAAATAAATATCGTATTTTTATGTTTTCACTTACAAGATTTCATATTGCGGATAAAAAACTTGTTCAATTAGCTCAAATTTTGTTTATTAGCTCTATATGTAGTGTTTTCTTTCTAAAATACAACCAAGAAAGTCTACCGACTAATTATCTCGTTGTATTAAATAGGATTATTAAAAATGTGACTCATGTCTCTTTTTTGTTTTGTTGTCTTTCGACATGGTCACTTCTTCGCTAACCCCTTCCCATTCAAATACGGAAGGATGTGCGGACGTGATTCGCCAGCCAGTTTACTGGTGACTTCTTGTGACCAAGTACTCTGTTTTTGATTGCTCGAACGGTTTGCATAGTAGTTTTGCATAGTTTGGTCATACGTCTGAATATCATCCAAGCTTAGGTCTTGATACTGATTTTCATGCACCACGACATGCTTAGGTAGGCGAGGTTTTACTTCAGGGGCTTGATCTGGATGACCAAGACACATACCAAATAAAATGGCGGTATTTTTAGGTAAACCTAATAATTCGTCTACTTTTTGGGCATTGTTTCGTAAACCACCAATATACACACCTCCTAGTCCCATCGACTCCGCCGCAAGCAAGCAATTTTGTGCCATGATGCCCGAGTCTACAGCGCCTATTAGCGTTAACTCGGTAAAGTCAGCTTGAACATCTGGGTTGATACTGGCATGGCGCTGGTAATCAATACAAAACACCAAAAACTCAGCCGCGCTTTCAACGTACCCTTGATTTCCGGCATATTGAGCTAATAGCGTGCGTTTTTCTTTGTCGGTCACGCGGATAATTGAAACGACTTGCAACATGCTTGATGAGGATGCCGCAAGGCCGGCTTGAAGAATGGCATCTAATTGTTCACTCTCAATCGGTTGTGAGGTGAATTTTCGAATTGAGCGGTGATTGAGAATTGTTTGAATCGTGCTGTTCATGGTGACTTAACATCCCCTGTTACGTTAAAGGCTGAAGACTCACCTTAGCGACATTTGATGAGTCGGTAAACTATCTCAAAAGAAAAACAATGCTTGGTGCATAAGTGTGAAGACGAATCGAGAATACACCACTCGTTCTGTTTGAGAGCGTATATACTGTTTTTAGAATCAATAATTTAAATGCAGTGGAAAATATGAAAGAACTCATTGTTCATACAGTTACGGTGTTTATGGGCTTCTTTGCCATCATGAACCCTATCGCCAATATTCCCATCTTTTTGAGTTTAACTGCTGATGAAGATAAAGAAACCATCCGTTCCATTGCGCTCCGCTCGGTTTTTATTGCATTTATTATCATCGCGATATTTTCTATTGCCGGTAAGTTAATTTTTGATTTGTTTGGTATCACGCTTTATGCATTGCGAATAACAGGCGGTATTTTGGTGTTTTTGATAGGTTTTAACATGCTTCAAGGTGATTCGACGCATCAAAAAACCAAAGAGAAGGCGTATTCACCAGCTCAGCAACGGGCGGCATTGAGTATTGCAGTGTCTCCACTGGCGATGCCAATATTAGCTGGGCCTGGAACGATTGCTACCGCGATGAACTTTGCGACAGCGGGTGGTTTCGATCAAACCATTATTACTATCGTTTCTTTCGCTGTCCTTTGTGTGATCACCTATGTACTGTTTTTGTTTGGAGACAAATTGGTCAAAGCGGTTGGACCAAGTGCTCTAAATGTTGTGACTAAAATGATGGGCTTAATTCTAGCGGTTATTGGTACTCAAATGTTCATTGATGGCGCGGGCGAAGCCTATAAAACGGTTTTCTCCTAGATTTCTCTTAGACCTTGCCACCTTGGTTAAGCCCGCAATTACATTTCTAACGGGTACGGATTTTTTGAACTTTAGTTTTCATTTTCTAAGAGAGAAATAAATAGACTTCACCTATTTCAATAATAAGAATATTCAATTGTTGTGATTGCACGAATTTCATTACTCTTTTGGCAAGGAGAATGGGGGAAATATGGCAACAAAAGCAATTGTAGTAGAAGGTGGCGCGATGCGAGGCGTCTTCGCAAGCGGAGTGTTAGATGCGTTTTTAGAGCAGAGTTATAAACCGTTTGATTTTGCAATCGGTGTATCTGCTGGTGCATCAAATTTGATTGGGTATTTGACCGACTACCCGCATCGCAGTATTAACGTCATTACTAAGCTGGCCACAAGTAAACGCTTTTTTGACCCGACTCGCTTCGTTAAAGGTGGGGATCTCATCGATGTGAAGTGGTTGTTTGAAGAATCTAATCGCTTGTATCCCGTCGATGAAAATAAACTGTTTAATGGCGTTCCTTTTCTCGCAGCGACAACAAATGTAGATACAGGGCAGGCAGATTACTATCGCGTGACACGTGATAATTTTCACCATGCGATTGAAGCGACAACAGCATTACCGATTGCCTACAAGCATACCCCTTGTTTTTCTGGTGGTTGTTATACCGATGGTGGGGTCGCTGATTCTATCCCAGTGCGTGAGGCTTATCGTCGAGGGGCTCGCGACATAACCGTAGTACTCTCTCACCCACTGAATTATGCCAAAAAGCCAGTTAAGACCACATGGCTGATGAAGAAACTGTTTGCGGAGCACCCCAAAATGGCGGATGCGATGTTAAGACGTGCAGATAACTATAATCAATCATTAGAGTTTATTCGTAACCCTCCACCAGGAACACATGTTAGGGTGATTGCCCCACCAGATAATTTTCATGTTCAGCGCTTATCAATGCGACAATCCGTTTTACTAGAAGGGTATGAAATGGGGCTGATTGAGGGGCGAGCGCATCTCACTAGTTTATCTGGTGTTCATGGTTTAGACCGGGAAAATTGTCATTTTTGCGTTTGATTATAAAAGAGCCTCATAGTGAGGCTCTTTTTACTTAACGTTCGAAGGGTGATTTAGTTGACTTTATCCCAAGCCATCTCCCAGTGTGAACCTATTCCAGGCTCGTAATGGTTTGCGCTTTCTTTCCACTGCATACAGTAACCAGAGTATGGGAAAGGTTTACATTGATAAATGCCCCCGTCGCTGGCAAGCACTTTTGTGCCCGCAGTGTAGCTAGATAGTCCTTCAGGGAAGACAAAATCGTACTCACCAGATGGTGGTGGAGTAACTGACTCTTCTTTTAAGTGAAAGTCGAGTGTTTGCTGATCCACCAAGTTGCCATCTTTGTCCTTAATACGTGTCACGAGCATATGGTGACCCGGCTCTGATTTACTTAAAGCGAGCGATATCGCCTCTACCGAGCCGTCTTTCATTTCGTTTGCCCAACTTGCAAGTGGTTCGCGATGGTGATTGTAAACGGTGAGTTCTGCATTTAAATCGCCTTCAGCAGTTAGTGTCAGATCCAACGTTGTCGGTGTTGACTCAATGATATACTCGTCTGCTAAGCCATCTACTGTGAGTGAGTATTCTGGGACAGGAGTTTCAATGTTATAGCCGATCTCTACTCGCTTAAGGCCGCTATTTGCTTGCAGATACACCGGATTAGTACCATAAACAGGAGTGAATTTATCCTCTGCATACTGCCCGGCTTGCAGTTTTGCTTGTTCTTGGTTTAGCTTAGTCGCGAGTGTGTAAGACCAGTTTTTCGCTTGGCCCATTGCTGCATCGGTAATTTCTAGTTCAGTTCTATACGCCACGTTTTCACCTGCTTGATCAAATACGCGTGTATAAACCGAATCCCCAATATTTAAATCCATTGTAGGAATAATTTGACCGCCTTGCTTCCAATCTGGAATAACGGGACTGCCACCATCAAATTTCACATCGATCACGTTATAAAATGAGGCTGCAGTGTCGCCAACATCCCATACTGCCAGGATGACATGGTATCCCTCGCGAGTAGGCACATTACATTGATGGCTTACCTGTTTCGGGGGTTGAACCATATTGCCGTCGACGACACAGAAAGGAGTTAGATCAAAAGAGTCTCGTGATAGTGAAGCGTTTGGGTTCCAATCAGGCTTGGTGATGTAATATTTCCAGTCGCGCGTCACGTGGTTAGCGGTAAATGTCCATTCAAAAGTTTGTGTACCTGCTTGAATAGGACGTTTTACCCAACGGTCGGCAGTTTGCTCATCAAGGGCAGCTGCTAAAGCGGTTTCGGCACTCGCTATTTTACCATCGCGAGGCCCTGTTTCGGGAAAGCCATCAGGGCCTTCAACGCTTTGCGGTTCATATTGAATCGCACCGCAGTTATTATTTTTTTCGTTAGTATCTGGCGTTGGATACTTACATAGTGCCGAGCGACTTGCAGCGACACCACCATTGGTTTCTGATACATAACCGTGAGCCGCAGCACCTGAACTAATGCTTGCAAGTGCTAACGCGAGTACGGATTTGGTTGGAAATGATTTCATCACATGTCCTCTGTTATGGCTGACAAACTAATGTCACACCCCGGCGCATGCTGAGCATAAAGCAACGCTACAGCAACTGGACTTCTGTAACACTGCGTTATGGTAACCCCGCTATCATGCGCATTCTTTTAGATTTTTAAATGCTGACAGACCGGAAGCTTTGCGTCCCACCCTTTCGAATGGTTTGCCGAAATGTGATTGAGCAGCCAAAATTTAGCTTAAGAATTTACATGTGGAAAAGTAAACGTCACTGACATGGAATCCTGTTCTCAAATTGAAAGATAACGATATCTTAATCTCGTCAATATTATGCAGTATCGTCTTGCAAGGTATTGATTTTAATTTTGTTTTTATCTTTTTTATAACCATGGCGAATGAGTGGAGGTTTGTTGGCGATAAGTGAAGAGGAATCGTGCTAAGGGTGAAAGAAGTTCTGTCTAAAGGGCGGAGTGTACCGCCCTCTGAATGGTGTTATTTCGGCATGATGACAGTATCAATCACGTGAATGACACCGTTTTTAGCTTTCACATCGGTTGCAATGACATTTGCATCGTTAACCATGACTTTATCGCCCATGGTTTTAATCATCACATCTTGCCCCTGAACCGTAGTCGCTTTGTCTAGCTTAACAACATCGGCAGCCATCACTTTCCCTGGCACGACGTGATAAGTCAAAACAGATACTAACTTGTCTTTGTTTTCCGGCATTAAGAGCATGTCGACTGTGCCGTCTGGCAGTTTTGCAAAAGCGTCATCCGTTGGTGCAAAAACAGTAAATGGGCCTTCCCCTTTGAGAGTGTCAACCAAGCCCGCTGCTTTTACCGCAGCAACAAGCGTATTGAAAGAGCCGTTTTCAGCGGCAACGTCGACAATATCGGCTTTCATCATGCCATGCTCATGAGCCTTGACGGGAAGCATAAAAGATAACGTCGCCATCAGTGTCGCCGCGATAACTAAGATACGTTTGAACATAATGTGTTCCTTACTAGTTGAGGGTACAACGGGTTCCCTGGAGTGTGTTTGCATTTGTACGCATTGTGATTGAGAGATGATCATCGCGTCCTACTTTCTTTTGAGGGTCTAACATGTCGCGCAAGAATTCGTCTGCCTTCTTGTTTCACATCGGCTCGTTTCCGCCACGTCCATAAGCGCTCTCTTGCTGCCTTAGCTGCGTTGTCTGGTGTGATAATAGGTGCAAGGTAACGGCTATCTGGCTGCAACTGATACATGACAGCTTCCATCTGGGTCATTGTCCAAGGCTCGAATAAAAGAGGGGGAGGAACCATTTGCAATTCAGGTACCCACTTGTAGATGAACGTGCCGTCAGGATCATGTTCTTGGGCTTGCTTGATCGGATTATAAATACGGATTGTGTTAGTCCCGGTTACTCCTGCTTGCATTTGGAATTGTGGGTAATGAATTCCGGGCTCAAAGTCGAGAAACAGTTGCGCTAAATGCGTTACACCTACTCGCCAATTCATGTTCATGTGGTGAGTAAGAAAGCTAACCAGCATGGCACGCATGCGAAAGTTAATGTAACCAGTGTGGTGCAAACAGCGCATGCAGGCATCAATCAAAGGTACGCCAGTATGCCCGGATTTCCATGCTGCTAACTTTTCTTCATCGAAAGTACTACTTTGTTTAATCAATGGTTCGTAAGCCCGATTAACGCAGTAAAACTCCATGTCGTATTCCGATTCGAATTTTTGGATGAAGTGACAGTGCCAATGAAGCCGTGAAGACAATGCAATTAAGCTGCGACGAAACCCAGCGACTTGCCAGTGTTTCAAAAGGTATTGATAAACTTCACGCAAGGATATGTTACCCCAAGCGAGATATGGAGAAAGTCGAGTACAGGCTGTGCGTGAGGCTGTGGGACTAGAAATGCTTCGATAGTAATCACGACCTCGACGATGGAAAAAGTCCTCTAGTGTTTTCCAAGCGAGCCGGCTTCCTCCCGTTTGCATTCCTTTGCATTTTGATAGCCAGGATGATGGTGGCGAAAACGAACAGCCGAGAGCTTCTGCATCCAATGAATGCAATAAGTCGGTTTGGAGCTCAATAGGGCTTATTGAGGCTCTCATGACAGAGTCCCAATGTTTGTCCCAACCTTGCCGGTTTATTGCCCCTCTGATTACAGCACCGTGTTCGAATTCAAACCAGTCGATGTTCTGCTCATACAGCCAAGCGGCAACTTGTCGGTCTCGTTCAAAGGTGCAGTTGAGTCCTATTTCTTGGTGAGAAAAAACAGCGTTGATTTGATATTGCGCTTGAATTGATTGGAAACATGCTAAGGCATCGTCAAACAGCACCGTGATTCGATGCCCATACGCTTTGAGCGTTTCATCCATGTCTTGCAGTGATTGCCAAACAAATCGCCAGTGGCGCTCAGAATAGTGTGGGTTGTTCAATAGCAATGGTTCAACAATATACAAAAGCACAGTTGGGTGCTTTGTTGATAATGCTTGAGTTAGTGGTTGATGGTCAGTCAGCCTTAAATCTCGCTTTAACCACACGACATTGATTGTTTGCATCGGAATCCTCTTTGTTTCCGATGTTGTACGCAAGTAAACCGAAGAAATCTCATCCAATGATCGGTTTTATTCTACAAAACGTAGAGGTAACTTTCAGGGAGGTGACACATGGCAATACCATTGAGTAAGTTACAAAAATACTTCTATGTAGACAAATTGGTCATTCATTCGCTTGATCTCGCATTGTACCAGGCATCTGTCGTGATTGATGGAGAAGCGCAATTTATCACTGATGACAACGGTATCTTTTTGAGGGCTCATTCCCTGATCGAGATGCAAAAGAAGTGCAGGAATATCAAAGCAAATAAGCAGGTTTTAGTACATCAAAGTGCTTATGATGAAATGGTGGGGCTACCCGAAGGCAAAAGAGACAATCAACTAGAGGTATTGGTGAGGGATACAAAATTGTATTGAAAGAGTATTGGTGCGTAGTAAAAGCGAGCCACCTTACGGCAGCTCGCTAAATATAAGGAGAGTTGGGCTTAGTCTTGTTTACGCTGCGCTTCTTTTTGCGCGTACTTAGCGGCACGTCGGGCTTCTCTTTGCTTGGCACTTTCACCACCAACATGCTGCTCGCCTCGCTGCTCTGCAAGAACAACTTGTTTTTCACGCTCGCGGAATCGAGCAATTTGTTCTTCTGAGTGTGTGCCGTGACATTTTGGACAGCTCACGCCTTGCTCGAACAATTCTGACTGTTTGTCTTCTTCAGTGATCGGTAGACGACAAGCGTTACATAAATCGTAATCTGCTTTTTCTAGCTGGTGGTTCACGGCAACACGACCGTCAAATACGTAACAATCGCCTTCCCACATGCTCTCTTCTTGAGGAACTTCTTCAAGATATTTAAGAATGCCGCCTTCTAGGTGGTAGACCTCATCAAAGCCCTGTTCTTTCATGTAAGCCGTTGATTTTTCGCAGCGGATACCACCGGTACAGAACATCGCAACTTTCTTGTGTTTTGCCGGGTCCATGTTTTCTTTTACATAGTCTGGGAATTCACGAAAGGTTTCAGTATTTGGGTTTACAGCGCCTTTGAATGTCCCGATCTCGATTTCGTAATCATTACGTGTATCGACAACAAACACTTCAGGATCAGCAATAAGATCGTTCCACTCTTGAGGTTTCACGTAAGTACCCACTACGTGGCGAGGGTCTATACCTTCAACACCTAATGTTACGATCTCTTTTTTCAGTTTCACTTTGGTGCGATTGAATGGCTGGGTCTCAGAATACGACTCTTTGTATACGGTGCCAGTCAAACGAGGTTCGTTGTTTAGCCACTCCAGTAGCGTATCAATACCTGCACGATCAGATGCAACAGTACCGTTGATACCTTCACTTGCCAGTAGTAATGTTCCGCGAATATGGTGTTTTTCCATCAACGCAAGTAATGGCTCGCGTAGCTCTTGATAGTTATTCAGCTCAACAAACTTGTACAGCGCACAAACTACATACTGACTCATGAGGTTTCCTTTAAAAATACAGGTGGTCAACGACCTTAAAATTTTAGCGGCACGAAGTATACCTGACTAAACTAGTCGGAAATACGGACAAATTATACGGATATTATGAGTAGGCGGGGCCTGGCGGTCTTTGATAGGGGGTGCATGTCCGCAGGTGAAGCCGCTATGTGTTCAAATTATAAGCATTAATTATAGTGAGTCAGGTAGGTTGGGGCCGATACTTTTGGTTTAAATTTATGTTGTTATTCTGTTTTAGGCCCTTCAAAAAAGTTAGGCGCAAGAAGCACCAAATAATCACCGGAGTCATTGACAAGGAAAGGACATGTCGCAGTTTTATACATGAGGTGGTGAGGGATAAAGGTTTAGGGACAAAGAGTGAATGACTGATCGCCATTGTTCATAAACCGCTATAAACGCCTTTTCACCACATACTGAAAAGGCGTATTTCTAATTTCTGCCGTGCTTATTTCAACGTAGCTGCGGTCTGTTTGCCCATGGCTATGAGCCTATCGAGAATACGTTCACCGTCGGCACGTAAACCGTTGTGCTCGTACTCATTGGTGATCCACGCTTTTGAATTTGGTATTAACGCGAGCGTCTCTCGACTGATATCCATTTCAACAAACATATCATCGGCGTAAACGGCGCAACTGACAGGCACTTTGTTCTGAGCCAGTTGTGTTTGATCGTACAGCGTTGTCCAATCTTCTTTCGCGGCCAATATTTCTGCGGCGTCTTTTAGTGGTTTAAGGTTGACGTATTGGTCGAACATCCACGGGAAGACCATTTCCCCCGTAAAGTAAAATGGCTGGCCAGGTTCATAATTAAACTCTGTTCGGGTTTGGCGAACACGGTGCGCACTCCAATTCGACGCAAAGCCTTGGCAGTAAATCGATTCATGCAAAATGGCGTAGATCGGGTTGGTTTGGAAGTTTTGCTGCGCCAACATATCGTTCAAGAACTCATAGCGAAGTTGTGGTTTGCCGTCCACTTCAATCAACGCGCTTTCTAGCCAATAGTAAGTTGGCAAGAAAGTATCACTCACACCAAAGTTGATGCCGATTTGTTGAAATTGCTCCACCGTGAAGCGTTGACCATTTGGTAGGTACTCTTCGTTTTCCAGCAAGTGATTCGCAATGTTTTGGCAAAGTTGTTGCGCATTGGGAAATTGTTGGAAGAACGCTTGGTTTTTCTCCATGGTGCGTTTGAAGGTGGCTTCATACACATCGTCGGCATGACGCGAGACTGATGGCACGCCACCTGTGATGTAGCTTTGTAGCAAGCTGTCTGGGAACAAAGACAAATAGGTGAGGGAGCAAAAACCACCAAAGCTTTGACCTAAGATCGCCCATTTTTCGACGCCAAATTGCTCACGAATGTATTCTGCGTCGCGCACGATGTTATCCGCTCGGAAGTGGCTCAAGTAGTCTGCTTGTTGCTCTGGCGTGAGGTGAGCAAGCGTCTGGTGATTAATTACGCTGCTGTTGCCCGTACCGCGCTGGTCGAGAAGCAAAACTCGGTACTCTTGCAGGGCGCGTTTTACCCAGCCGTTATTGCCGTTTTGACGCGGAGAGGGAAAGCCAGGTCCGCCCTGAAAGTAAACCAACCAAGGTTTGGTCGATTCTTCATCGCCAACTAGGCAAACCGCACGGGCGAAGACTCTAATGGTGCCTTTGCTTGCGTCTTGGTAATCCAGAGGAACGGTAAAACTGTGGGGAGTGTAATGCAATCCTGCGTCGATAAATGATTGAGCGTTCATTGTTATCTTTATTTCCGTATTGAGGGGGTAGCGCTACTTTACTGCGAATGGCGCGAAGAACCAACGCTATTTCCCAATTGCCTCTTCAGTTCTATACCTTGATCAAATCAATGTAAGTTCAAGAAAATGAAACGATTAGCGACTGGTGCAACTGGTTGAGTGAGCTATGCTCAATAGAGTGAGGACAAAGTGAGAGCATGGAGGAAGTCGGATGAAAGTGTCACTGGCTCGATGGATTATTGTGACTTGTTTAATAAGCGTACCTACTTTTGCCGTTGTTACGCCCAACCCACCTCAATTAAAGGCGAAAGGTTACGTATTAATGGACTTTCAATCCGGTGCCATTATTGCCGAGCATAACGGGCGAGCAGGCCTTGCTCCGGCGAGTTTAACCAAGTTGATGACCGCTTATGTAGTTGGGCAAGAAATCAAAGCGGGGCGTTTGAATTGGGATGATGTTGTCACCGTGAGCGAAAACGCGTGGTCGGCCAAGTTTCCCGGATCTTCTAAAATGTTCATCAAACCGAAAGATGAAATTAGTGTTGCGAACTTAATGCGCGGCGTGATCATCCAATCAGGAAATGACGCGTGCGTTGCACTGGCTGAGCACGTTGCAGGCAGTGAACGCGGCTTTGTCGCCTTGATGAATGGTTGGGCGGAGAAATTAGGACTGCAAGACACCTATTTTGTGAACTCCCATGGTCTTGATAGTGATGGCATCCAAACCTCACCAACCGATATGGCAAAACTCATGCAGTCGATCATCAGCGATGTTCCTGATGTGTATGCGCTATACAGCGAGAAAGTCTTCAAGTGGAACGACATTACGCAGTACAACCGCAATAAGTTGTTATGGGACAATTCCATTGATGTCGACGGGGGCAAAACCGGCTACACCAGCAATGCCGGATACAGCTTGGTGAGCTCGGCCAAAGAAGGAAGAATGCGCCTTATCTCGGTGGTGATGGGTACGCCAAGTAAACAGGCTCGGATCAGCCAATCGAAGAATCTACTCAGCTATGGTTTTCGTTTTTATGACACCAAGCAAGTTGCTAAGCAAGGCCAAGTTGAGTCTAAAGTTCGCGTTTGGAAGGGAAATACCAATAAAGTTGAGGCGATCTTTGCTAAAGATGCCTATCTCACTCTGCCTCGTTCAATGACGGCTGGGCTTGATAAGAGTGTGGTGCTAAATGAACCGTTGATTGCGCCGATCGCGCAAGGAGACGAGATTGGTAAGATCGTTTGGAAAAGCGATGACAGTACCGTGGCGAGTTATCCCTTGGTCAGCAGCCAAGCGGTAGAAGAGGGCTCGTGGTTCGGTCAGCTTTGGGACAGTCTGGTGCTGTGGGTGAAATCGTTCTTTAACTAGAATAAAAACGAGCAGAAGTGTCTTTCTGCATTTTTTTGTTGATGGCCGCCCAGCTAAACGCTGGGCGGTGTTTTATTTAACGGTTTATTCCGACAAGGTGATGATTGGTAAATCGTCCCAAATCTTACTTTCATCCGATGCGCCACCGGAGAAGTTCCAAGGGCCTTTGTCTTGTTCTAGCGGACGGTAAGTTGCCGAAAGGCCGTCTAAGTCCCAAGTCGTGACATAGAATCGGATTCCATCGAGCGACTCTGGGCGGCCTAATGCATCGCTAGCAAAGTCCATAGAAATGGTGTTGTTGGCTTTGTCTACTGTCACTGTTGGTGCTGGAGTTACGGCTTCTCCCCATGTCGTCGCATTTGCTCCTTTGGTGCTGTAAATCGAGCTTTGCCAGCCAAAAACAACCGCATTGCGACTCCAGGTTCCGTTTGGCATAGAAGCGTTGATCTTCGGTAGCTCAGACAAGTTGGTTGCGGCTTCTTCCGGTAAATCAATAAAGATGGTGAAACCCACGTGGTCGAAGCCGTTTGGTGGCAACCAAGTGTCGGTGATTTTGTCCATAGTGAAGGTCAAACGTACGTTACTGCCAACGGTAAACACTTCTGCTTTGTTGATCGCGAGTTGGCTGTTGTCTTTGTCGAACGTTGGATCGGTTGGTAATGAGTAGTTGCCATTAGGGCCGCCCACGCCGTCTTGTGCATCGCCCGCATCATCAATGGTGTTGTCCGGCGTGTTTGACCAGCTTAGGTTGGAGACAAAATTCACGTCCTCGATGCCTGCTTTTTTCTCGGTGGAATAAATCGCGAAGCGGTGCTGTTGCTCGCCAATCGCAAAATGACGAGTCGACAGCGTGACACTAAACTGACCATCAGCACCTACAGTAATGGTTTGCGCTGTTTCCAAGTTACCATCGACGACGAGGTTCAACTTCTCGTTGGCGTTCGCACTACCCGCGATAACAATATCACCAGTGATGGTTTGCCCTTCCCAATCCTGTGCCAGTTGGATTTTGAGGTCTGGGGTATCTACAGATTGATTGCTGCTTGTTTTTGAGTAAATCACTGCTGACTTGGATGGCAACTCAAGGGTTACGTTACCATTTTCATCTGCGACTAATTGCTCTGGAGCGTCTGCCCAGTTCGACATGATTTGTTGCTGGAAAACGGTGCCGTCCGCTTGCTCTACATCGAGTTGGTTCATCAACATTGGGGAATTCGATGTGTTCATTACCACTAAGACTTCGTCGTTATCCAAAGTGCGGGTAAAGGCGAACACACCGGCGCCAGCTTTATCGCTGCCAATGACTTTCATTTCGCCGCGTGTCATGACTTTGTTTTCGGTACGTAACTTAGCAAGCTCTTGGATGAACAAGTACATCTCGCTGTTTTGGTCGAATGAATCTACGTAGTCGCCGTCTTCACGGTAACCGCCAGCAAACATCGCATCGCGCGCTGCTGGCATCGCTTGCTCTGTACCTTGGTAAATCACAGGAATACCGGGTACGCTCATCATGGTGATCAGAGCTTGCTTCATATCGTTGACACTGCCTTGCGATAGAAAACGTGGCATATCGTGGTTATCAATGAAGTTCGGCATGATGTATGGATTTGGGAACATCTCCATCATTTTCTCAAGACGGAAGCGTAAGTAATCGGTCGGTTGCCCTGATGCAAATACGCGCGTCATGGTCGCTTGCAATGGGAAGTTCAGTACCGAGGTTAGCTGTTTCGGCGAGCCACTTTCACCGATGTAAGTCAGCATCTTCTCTTCGCCTTCGGTGTGGTAAGGCGTCGATGTTTCGAATACTTCACCAAAAGTGAGGAAGTTGTCACGACCGGTATCAACCGCTTGCGTCATCACACCATCGTCGGCGTGTAGGAAGTCATTCCAGAAATCGTGTTCAACAAACTTCACCGTATCGATACGGAATCCGTCGACGCCGACTTCGCGAATCCATTTTCGGTAGCTCTCTTTTAAGTAAGCGCGCACTTCGGGATCGGACGTATTAAGGTCATCCAAATCAGAGAGTTGCCAGGTTTTTTCTTGTACCGGATCGTTGTGGTCGGTGATGGTTGGCGTCCAGTGGTAGCTGCCTGTGCCGTCTGTTTTACACTCGTTCATGTTGAGCGGGTATGGCAGTTCTTGCCCGGCGTGTAGCGCATTTTCAATCAAACGGAAGCCTTGGCAAGGTAGGCTTGGATCATAACTGTAAGGATCATCGTAGGTGAAGAAGTTGCCTACATGGTTGGTCACGATGTCCTGAATTAAGAACATGTTACGCGCATGCACTTCGCGTGCTAACGCTTGGTAGCTTTCCATGTCGCCAAAGTGTTCATCCACTTTTTGGAAATCGCGCGCCCAGTACCCGTGGTAGCCGCCGTAGTTTTGCTCTGCATCCCACCATTGGTTAGCAACTGGCGGAGTAATCCAGATCGATGTGGCACCGAGATCTTCGATGTAGCTTAACTTATCACTCACGCCAACGAGGTCGCCGCCGCTGAATTTTTTATCCGACGTCGGATCGAATTCGTTTTGCCCTTGATCATTGAGAGCGCTGTCGCCGTCGTTAAAACGGTCGATCATCAGGAAGTAAATGATTTGATCTTGCCAATCAGGAGATGCCACGTGGCTGCCTGTATCGATTGGTGTGGTTTCGTCGCTTCCACAGCCAGAGAGAGCAAGAGCGATCGCTAAAGGAAGTATTTTTATTTTATTCATTGGGTTAGGTAGAGTTTCAAACACAGTTTCTGCCTCCGTTATGCAGTAATGCAGAAACGATAAAGCAAAGGTTTGAAATTGAGAGTGTCATTTCACGCCAAAAAAGACGTGAAATGATGTCACGAAGAGACGATTTTGATCTGACCGACAGTTTTAATTGAGCGGTTGCACAATAGGATATTGTATCGGGTAATGCTCTTTCGCGAGCTCGTTGCCGGATTCATCATAAAGGCGGAAACGGCACTGCTTTGTAGTTTGAGTGAGCGATAATTGCAGCACCCAACAAGCATAATGTAGCGAGTGTTTGGTTAAGCGCATTGCGTGAGGTGTGGGGTCATCATCGGCGTAACAGTCAATCCTCGCAACGTTTTCAAGTCGGCATGCCAGTTCGATAAAGAGCGTATATTGCGCCCCAATGTTAATAAGTTGCCGAGTCGGGACAATATATTCCGTTGCGCCAATTAAAAGCCCCTTAGAAACTACATAATCACGCTGGTGGTTATTCTCAATGTAACGCTCCCCATCGACTTCGTAACACAGGCGAAAGGTAAGGGGATGCGCCACCGGAAGTTCGGTCGTTGCCCAGAGTTCGGTGCCATGACTTAAAAAACGCTCGAAGAAGGCGGGGTAGCGCCGCCATGCGCCATCACGGTCACGGCATTCTACCGAGACCACTTTTTCAAACGCAATATTGTCCACTTCCATCCAGATTTTGCCGACAGGTTGGTCGATGTGGTTATCGTCGAAGGTATTGGCTTTGGCGTAGTACAAGCGGATCGGTTGCTGATTTAGCTGAGTTCGGTTATCCAAACATTGTTGGCGATACTGCATGGGTGAAAACGGATACCAACGACGAAAAGTGCGGTGAAAGTTCGATGGTTCTTCGTAACCAAGTTGATAGGCGATTTGCTGCGTTGTGAGTTGGGTGTCGGCAAGCAAAGTGAGTGCTTGCTTTCTTTTCGCGAAATCAACGCATTGAGAGTAGCTCATTTGCTTCTCTTGCAGTCGACGTTGCAAGGTGCGTTTGGAGACGCCCAGTTGCCTTGCCGCTTGCTCTAACTTGAGCGCGTAATTGCTGTTTTTGATGAACAAGGCGTTCAAAACACTCAGTAATTCTGGTTGCTCAATTGGCTGGTGAGAAAGCAGCAAATAAACATGTTTCACCAGGTCAAACACGCTTGAACTCGTTTTAGAATCTCGCGTTTCCCCTAGAAAAATATCGGCCGCGAGTGGATTGCTGGCTTGAATTTGTACCTGTATTGATTCGCTTAGCTCAAGCATTTCCAATTGCATTTTGAGCAAGCCAAACACCGACTCCGCCCAATTTGGCATATCGCCCGTTCTACATTCGACTTGCAGATGGATTTGGGCATCACCATGCTGCAATGTGACGTACAAACGGCGGTCGAATAATGAGACACTTTTACTCCACCAAAGCAGCCCTTCTTGGAGGTTAGGCGCTTCTTTCAACATCATGCATTGCAAGGCCACCAACTTCTCAATGTGCCAATATTCGCCGGCAATTCGAAGGTGATTGTGACCGAGCTTTTTGCACAGAAAGGATGTAATAACGTTATCTTGAGGCAGCATGAGTTGAGTTTGGTTGCGAGCAAACATGCATTATTGCCGAAAAGATGAAGAAGTTCAGTGAGAACGCTCAAAGCCTTTCTTATCGTTTTATTTTCAAATTTATTTTGAAAATGTTTTTAATCGAAATCGGTTTTTCCCTTTATCTCATGAGGTTATGCTGTTACTCAGCTTAAACTCATTAATTGGAGAGCCTCATGGATATCGTACAAGCTGCAAAATCTCGTTACTCAACGAAAGTGTTTGACCCAACGCGCAAGCTATCTCAAGAAAAAATCGATGCAGTTAAAGAGCTGATTCGTTTTAGTCCATCGAGTGTGAACTCCCAGCCTTGGCATTTCATTCTGGCAAGCACAGAAGAAGGCAAACAGCGCATCGCTAAAGCGGCGCAAGAGAATTACGCGTTTAACGCGGCGAAGATTCTCAACGCATCTCACGTATTGGTGTTTTGTGCAAAAACAGGCATCGATAACGACTACATTGAAGCGCTAATGGTGCAAGAAGAAAAAGATGGTCGATTCCCAACTGAAGAAGCGAAAGCGGCTGTGCGCGGTGGTCGTAGCTACTTTGTGAACATGCACCGTTTTGATCTGAAAGATGCAAACCATTGGATGGAGAAACAAGTTTACCTCAACGTGGGTACGTTGCTGTTGGGTGCTTCGACGCTAGAAATTGATGCAGTACCAATTGAAGGGTTTGATCCAAAAGTGCTGGATGAAGAATTTGGCTTGCGTAAAAAAGGTTATACCAGTGTTGTGATCGTGCCGCTTGGCTACCACGCGGAAGATGACTTCAACGCGAAAACGCCAAAGTCTCGCTGGGACGCAGAAACCGTATTCACCGAGATCTAATTCGAGCTTACTTACAGGTGACGTAGAACCCCGTAATCAATATATAAATCGCAAAAGAGTGATAAAACGATGATCCACTTAGTCGCAGAAGTGAAAGCCTATCCAGATAGTAAGGATCAGGTGGTGAATTTGCTTGCTGGTTTACTAGAGCCAACTCGTAAAGAAGAAGGCTGTTGCCAATACGAGTTGTATCTCGACGAAAAAGTTGATGGCCTATTTATGTTCCAAGAAATCTGGGCGTCGCAAGAGGCCTTGGATAAGCATTTGCAAAGCCCGCATATGGCGACGTTTCTTGAAACATTGGAAGAGAATGATTGGGTTGAATATACCCAGATTCGTCCTCTTCGATTTATCGCCTAATGACAGAAGGTTGCCAGCACGTTGGCGCGTTGCTGGCAGCATTTTTGTTGGATAAAGTCGCGGAAAGTCCGAATCGTTGGCGTCAATAATCGACGATCGGCACATACCATGTAGAGCGGCACTGGGCCGCAATCCCATTCTGGTAACACTCGCACCAATCTTCCCTCGATTAAGTCTCGGCTAATGTCCATCAATGATTTATTCGCAATGCCTTTGCCTTTGATCGCTAACCGGTGTGGCAAGTCACTATCGTTGCTCATCAAGTTACCGCTGACCACGACTTGTTCTTTCTCGCCGTCACGCGTGAGCGTCCATTTGTTGTAGACCGAATCCGCGACCATATAGCACAAACAGTTGTGTTGCGTTAAATCGGCAGGAGAGGTGAGTTCTGGATGTGTAGCTACGTACTCTGGCGATGCACATAAGATCCGTTCGTTTGCCCCACACAATGCCAACACGACCAGATTAGAGTCGGCCGGCTCGCCGTAGCGAATCGCAATATCGACAGGCTTGGTGTACATATCCGTCAAGCTATCGGACAGCTCTAGTTTGATGGAAACATTTGGGTAGAGATCGATGAACTCATCCACCCAATCGAGCAACATATTGCGACCAAAATCGGAGGGTGCAGTAATGTGCAGCTGACCAGACAACTCCCCGCGCGCACTTGAGATCTGATCCAACCCCTCTTGCAATGTTGCCAACGCTTGCGTGGTTTTGTCTAAAAACAGTTCGCCCTCTGAGGTTAAACGCAGGCTTCGGGTGGAACGCACAAACAACGGGAAACCGATTTGCCCTTCAAGACGCTTAATCGATGCGCTAATGGCGGCAGGTGTCATGTCCATACTGTTAGCGGCTTTTGAAAAGCTGCCTTGGCGCGCGGTTTCGACAAAAATATTGAGGTCGTTGAGGGCTTTCATAATGAAAAGGGCTTTTAAGAAGTTTGGGCTACTATAGGGGAGAGTCGTAGGCCAATTCAAGGTTAAAACATTAGGTTGCACGGCGAGTTTGAGTTAGATTAGCGCGCAACTTCACTTTACCGGATCAATAGCATGAGCCAACAGCAGCCGAATAACCCACTTCACGGGTTGAGTTTAGAGAAAATCGTCACCCGACTAGTTGAACACTTTGGTTGGAATGGCATGTATGAGCGCGTTCGTGTGAACTGTTTCAAGAAAGATCCTTCAATCAAATCGTCGCTGAAGTTCCTGCGTAAAACGCAATGGGCCAGAGATAAGGTGGAAGCGCTGTACATCGAGACATTCTGCTAACCGCTCTATGGTCTGCAGCAGCGGTAAGTAGATTCTTAGTCTCGCTTTGGCTCGCTAGAATGACGTAGCTTTTCTTGTCGCGTAGGCTGGAAGAGTCGCTCCACTGATACGCCTAAAGCGATTTTCCGGATGGTCACTTAGGCTTATCTGGAATCGCTTTTTTAGATGGTTTTGTAGAGGTCAGAGCCAAACTCGAACCGTCATTCTGAACTGCGAGGAACGAGCGTGAATCAGAATCTACCTTCAGATTGTATTGAGTTTATTCATGGCTTTATGGTCTGCAGCAAGCGGCAAGTAGATTCTTAGTCTCGCTTTGGCTCGCTAGAATGACGTAGCTTTTCTTATCGCGTAGGCTGGAAGAGTCGCGCTGCTGATGCGTCTAAAGCGAGATTCCGGATGGTTACTTAGGTTTGTCTGGAATCGTTTTTTTAGATGGTTTTGTAGAGCTCAGAGCCAAACTCGAACTGTTATTCTGAACCGAGAGGAACGAGCGTGATTCAGAATTTACCCTCAGATTGTATTGAGTTTATTCATGGTTCTATGGTCTGCAGCAAGCGGCAAGTAGATTCTTAGTCTCGCTAGAATGACGCAGCTTTTCTTATCGCGTAGGCTGGAAGAGTCGCTCTGCTGATACGTCTAAAGCGAGATTCCGAGTGACTCACTTAGGTTCTTCTGGAATCGCTTTTTTAGATGGTTTTGTAGAGGTCAGAGCCAAACTCGAACCGTCATTCTGAACAGCGAGGAACGAGCGTGATTCAGAATCTACCCTCAGATTGTATTGAGTTTATTCATGGTTCTATGGTCTGCAGCAAGCGGCAAGTAGATTCTTAGTCTCGCTAG